>CAMVHF010000029.1 GCA_947167235.1 uncultured Alphaproteobacteria bacterium | reverse complement strand
ATACACAAGCCTATATATTTATATACAGACTTTAAGGCATTTCCTATCATCTTTCATCTCCTTAAAATAGAATAATCCATTATCATTATATTACAAATTTGAATATAAGTCTATGTTATTTGTGTGACATTTATGTTACATTTTGCTTACTTTTTTTTAACTATTTTTTATAACATATTATTTTTGCTTAATTTTGTAAAAATTACCATTTTACACTATTGTTACAAATTACACTTATTCTTCCCATTTAATCTTCAAAAAAAGAATCTTTCCATGTGAAATTTTCATCTGGTTATTCAGCAATTTTATAAGAAATATATTAGAAAAATTCAACACGGAATACTAAAATAAACCACAAAAAAATCCCCTGTAACGGGGACTTTTTTTGTATGACTGTCAGTCAATGATTATAAACCGAGTGATTTGTTGATTGCATGAACAATCTGGTTCATTTTATCTTTGTTAGCCGGTGTAATAATCTGACTACATTCATCATTACGCGTTTTTAAACCTTCTTCGGAGGTGTGCGCAAAATAATCATTAGCCACATCGACAATTTCATTGTATCGTTTTTCGGTAATACCGACCGAAGCTGCAAAAAATCCTGCGGCTTCCAAGAAATGTTGGTTTTCCCCTTGTCCGAGATAATCTAAGCAATAAACTATATCTTCATCACCGGCAAAAATTTTATCCGAAAGTTTTGATTTTTGCGGCGGTAATTTCTTCACCGGAGCCTTTTGAACCGGTTTGGTTGCTGCCGGTTTTGTTACTGTCGGTGCAGCGCTAACGGTCGCCGAAGCCGTTTTGGTATTTTGGGCTGTTTGTTGAGCTGCTTTAGCCGCACTTTGAGCTGCCTCTTTAGCTTTTTCCAGTTCTATCACTTTTGCTTCCAACGCTTTAACTTTTTCTTCAGCCTGAGCTTTAGCCTGCAAGGCCTCTTGAGCCACAAGTTCACGTTGGGCAATAACGGCTTGAGCTTCAGCTAACGGAACCATTTCTTCAGCCGGTGCCGCAACCTGCTCTACGGCTTGTTGTGTTTTTTGCGCAACCTGCTGAACTTGTTGAGCCGCTTTTTCTGTTTTTTGAACTGCCTCATTTTTGACTTCCGCAACAGCGGCTTTAGCCTGACCGGCAACTTTTTGTGCCTTCTCGACTACGGCACTTTTCGCATTTTTTTGGGCTTTCAATAAAAGCGGCATAACATTTTTTGCCTGTTTTTTCTCGGCAATTTTTAACGGCGACCAACCTTTACTGTTAGTCGCATTGATGTCTGCGCCATGAGCTAATAAGACACTTGCCAAATCGGCGTTATCCAAACCGACTGCATAATGCAGAGCTGTATTTCCCTGCTCGTTTTTGGCATTGACATCTTCTCCGGCTGCCAACAATTCTTCAAGTTTAGCCGCATCTTTTTTCTGAATACAAAGCAATAAATCTTTCACTGAAGCATTTGCCTGCGTTGCAAACATCATAAGCGCAAATAACAAGTATTTTTTCATCGTTCCCTCACCTTTCGGGTTGTTTTTATTTATCTTAAATAAATTTATGCTTATTGCAAGAAATTTAAAAGGTTCTTATCAATTATACGAAAAGAACCTTTATTTTTTATTACTATTTTATAATTTTATTTCAATATGTAAATCTTTGAGTTGTTGTTCGGTAACCGTATTCGGTGCCTGCATCAACAAATCTTGAGCCTTACCGTTCAACGGGAATAAAATCACATCACGAATAATCGGCTCATCCAAAAGCAGCATTACCGTACGATCTACCCCCGGAGCACAGCCGGCGTGCGGCGGAGCCCCGAATTTGAATGCACTGATCATACCGCCGAACTTGTTATCGACGACACTGCGATCATAGCCGGCAATCTCAAACGCACGATACATAATTTCCGGAACATGGTTACGAACCGCACCCGAAGCCAATTCCACCCCGTTGCAAACCAAATCGAACTGGTAAGCCAAAATATCCAGCGGATTTTTGGTATTTAAGGCTTCCAAGCCGCCTTGCGGCATCGAGAACGGATTGTGCGAAAATTCGACCGCACCGGTTTCTTCGTTTTCTTCATAGAACGAAAAATCGACAATCCAGCAAATTTTGAAAGCATTTTTATCAAACAAATCCAAAGCTTCGCCGATTTGGTTGCGGACAACACCGGCAAACTTATTGATAACTTTCGGCGCACCGCCCATAAAGAAGACGGCATCACCGTCACCGGCACCGAATGTTTGTTTCAGCTCAGCCAACTTTTCTTCCGTAAAGAATTTGGCAATACCCTTAGGTCCGTTATCCGAAAAAGCAATATAAGCCATACCGCCCATGCCTTGTTCTTTGGCATAGCCGTCAAACTTATCAAAGAACGAACGCGGCTTATTACCGGCGCCCGGTGCTTTAATCGCACGAATTTGTTCACCGTTGGCAGCTTTTGTATCATACACACCGAAACCCGAATTATTAAAGAACGGCGTTGCATCGGCAATTACCAGCGGATTACGCAAATCCGGCTTATCACTGCCGTATTTTAACATAGCCTCTCTAAACGGGATATGAATAAACGGTGCCTGATCAACCTTTTTACCGTTGGCAAACTCGTTGAAAATCGTACCCATAGTCTTTTCGATAACACGGAAAACGTCTTCTTGCGTGGCAAAAGACATTTCCATATCGAGCTGATAAAACTCACCCGGTGAACGATCGGCACGCGGATCTTCATCTCTGAAGCACGGCGAAATCTGGAAGTATTTATCAAAACCCGAAACCATCAGCAATTGTTTGAATTGTTGCGGTGATTGCGGCAAAGCGTAAAATTTTCCCGGATTTAAACGCGACGGAACCAAAAAGTCACGCGCGCCTTCCGGCGAAGAAGCTGTCAAAATCGGCGTTTGATATTCATTAAATCCCTGTTCCGTCATCAAACGGCGCATTTCGGAAATAACTTTGCAACGCAGCAAAATATTGTTATGGATTTTTTCACGTCTTAAATCCAAAAAGCGATATTTCAAGCGCAATTCTTCCGGTTCGTTACATTCACCGAAAACCTGTACCGGTAAAACATCGGCCTCGGAATAAATCGTTACTTTCGAAACTTTAATTTCAATATCGCCGGTCGGCATATTTTTATTAACGCTTTCACGCGCTACAACTTCGCCGTCGAAACCGACAACGCTCTCTACACGGATATTCTCGATTTGCTCAAACAAATCCGACGAGCTGTCAAAAACACATTGCGTTATGCCGTAATGATCTCGCAAATCCACAAAGCACAAATTACCTAAGTTACGTTTGCGATGTATCCAACCGGCCAATTTAACCTGCTGCCCTATATCCGAAGCACGCAGCTGACCGCAAGTATGTGTCCGATATTCGTTCATTATTTCCTCTTTAATTTATTAACACTGTATTCTGTTCTAAAGCCTATTTGCGATAAAATCAACTACAAATTAAAAAAATCTTAAGCAATATTTGATATCCTGAATTAAATGGAGAAAAAATGATGAATTTAATTAATACCAGCGAAAAATTAGTCGACTTTTGCAAAATACTTGAAAAACAACCATTTATCACCGTTGATTCCGAATTTATCCGTGAACATTCTTACTATCCGAAGCTTTGCTTATTGCAAGTCGGTTATGACGGTGACGCGGCGATTATCGATCCGCTTGCCGGCGTTGATTTATCGCCTTTCTTTGAGATTTTGCAAAATCCGGATATTGTCAAAGTCTTTCATGCCGGCCGTCAGGATATCGAAATTTTCTACAATCTCGACGGGCGTGTACCGCAAAATGTTTTTGACACGCAAATTGCCGCCATGGTCTGTGGTTTTGCCGAAAATATCGGCTACGGTAATCTGGTTCATGAAATTTTGCACATAGATTTGGATAAATCACGCCGTCTGACCGATTGGAGTCTGCGTCCGCTCGACGAATCGCAATTAGAATATGCACTCGGCGATGTTACACACTTAGTCGAATGTTATAAGTACTTAAAAAAATATATGGATAAGCATAAACGTACCGACTGGATTAAGGAAGAAACCGCTTGTTTGTGCGACCAAAGCTGCTATGACATCAAATGTGATGAAGTATGGCATAAAATCAAGCATAACGCTCACTCGCCACAGTTTTTGGCTGCCCTGAAATATCTTGCCGAATGGCGCGAACGCCGCGCTCAAAAGTTCAACACCCCGCGTTCCAGTATCTTGAAAGATGACGTTTTGCTCAATATTGCCAGTACATTTCCGAAAACGCCGGATGAACTCAGACAAGTCCGCAACTTAAAATCCGACATCATCAACGGTAAGCTTGGCGGCGAAATCATCGAAGTTTTGCAAATTGCCGCTCAAAATCCGATGCCTACCGAAATTTGTCAGCTTGATCGCAAGCAGGATAAATGTGCGCCATGCAACGAGCACAGCCTTGTAGAAATATTAAAACTGCTTTTGAAAATTAAAAGTCAGGAAGCCGGTGTTATCGCTCGTATTATCGCTACTGACGACGATTTACGCTATATTACCTGCAACCAAAAAGACAAAACCTTAACCATGCAAGGATGGCGTTACGAAGTATTCGGAAAATATGCCGAAGATTTGTGCAAAGGCAAGCTCGCCATTTCATACAATCCGAAGAAAAAACAAATTGAATTAAAAGAGCTTAAAAGCTGATTTAGCCGTTTACAACCTTACGAGCCCGAAAATACCCTAAAAGGCATATAAGTAAACACAATGTCTTGCGGGTATTTTCTTTTTTGGCTGAACGATTGCGTATCCGCCGCAACAGCAAGCGCAGATAAAAACTCTGCACCCCGTAAAGTATTTCATTTGGCGAATATGTTGCATAAATATCGGCAATTTCCGCCATTTTCTTTAACCGTTTGAACGAGCCGTATAAGCCGCGAAAACCGGCTATTTGTAAAAATAAGCCCATAAAATCTTCTATCGGATAGCCGAAACGTATTTGGTCAAAATCCAGTAAATGCGGTTTACCTTCGGCATCAACCAAAATATTATTGGCCGTCATATCGCCGTGTATCAAAATTTGCACGTCCGACATAATAATCAGTTCTTTTTTAATTTTCTGCCAAAAATACTTATTGATCAGGCGATACATCAGCCCTTTTTCGTTTATCAACCAATCATCCAACTCCCGTACCGTATCGGCAACATCAAACTGCGGCAATACCTTTATGGCGGTTGCATCTAAACTTTGCATACATTTATATTGTTCTTTCAATTGGGCAAACGACTTCACCGTTATATCTTTTAAGGTTATTCGCTGACCTTGAATATACGGGATTACCAGCAATTTTTCGGTTCCGGCGAAATCACTGACCGGCAATTCCTTCAGTATTCCGAGAGCTTGCAGAGCAAGCTTCAGGCGATTATACCGCTCGACATTACGAATGACCTTCAATAAATACGTTGCATCGGCGGTTTGCACGCAAAAATTAAACGAGCTGCCACCGACATATATTTCATCTAAAGATTTAAAATCATTAAATAACTTATTGTCTTTTATAAATTTTTCTAATTCTTTAGTTCGTTCGTATTTCATCTTTATCTGGCCTTTTTATCGCGATAAGGATGTGCTTTATAACACCCTAAAATATGGTATTCTTCCGAGAAAAATTTTAATTCCGATAACGCATATTGCAATGCTTTGGATTGCGCATGCTGCTCAACTTCAATATAAAACTGCGCCGAAAAGAATTTACCGTTTAATAAATAACTTTCAAGTTTCAAGATATTAATACCGTTAGTGGCAAATCCGCCCAAAACTTTATACAGCGCCGCCGGAATGTGCTTGGTGACAAACATAATCGATGTAATAAACTTACCGCCATCATCTTCAGGCATCTCTTCTGCCGCCTGCATAACCAAAAAACGCGTGGTATTATTATCGGCATTTTCGATATTCGAAGCTAATATATCCAAATCATAAATTTCGGCAGCCAGTTTAGAAGCGATAGCCGCTTTGGTTTTATCCTGTTCTATGGACACTGTTTCGCACGATTTCGCCGTATCAATCCGAGATATCGGTTTAATATTATGCACTTTTAAGAACTCACTGCATTGTGCTAACGCCTGCGGATGCGACAAGGCATTTGTGATATCATTAAGTTTGGCGCCGTGCACGGCTAACAACTGATGTTCAACGCGTAAAAAGTGTTCGGCAACAATGTGCAGATTAGCTTTCGGTAATAAAAAATGCACATCGGTAACCCGACCGGCATTAGAGTTTTCTACCGGAATAACGGCCTTATCGACACATCCGTTTTCAACCATCTCCATGGCAATTTCAAATGTATCGCAAGGTATATACTCCTGATCCGGAAATATTTGCCGACACGCAATATGCGAATACGCGCCCGGTACACCCTGATAAGCTATTTTCAGCATAATTAGTCCTTTTTTTGATACTTTTACAATTGATTACAGCATAAAGGATTTTATTGTTCCGTCAAGTTTTGTTTGCCGTTATTAACCCGATTATGTTGCATTTGTTCCAACAAATTATTGACCTGTTCCACGTCGATTTCAAAAATCATATAATTTTCGCGTTCATTAATATCTTTTGCAATCAACCACTGCGGATAATTACGGCAACCCCATATTTTGCCGTACAGTTTATCACAATTTTGTTCCGGCTCGGCATAATATTCTTTATCATTTAACTGGTACGGCATAATGATTGTGGTAACCTGATGTTTCAAAAGAAGATGCAGTACTTTTTCCTCATTGTTTGAAAACATAATATCATGATTATCTCTGATACCTTCGATATTGGTATGATACGGAGAAGCCACGGTCGGACGGTTGGCATACCACATAACATAAGGTGTGGTGAAAACATCCGTAACCACACTACCCTCTTTTAACGGATATTTGGCAAACACGTTAATATTAAATACTTTATTACCTGTCATCGGACGTGTTAAATCGTATTGCAGAGCGGCATTAACGGTAAACGCAATAAATTCAACGGCAAGCAATCCCAACAACAAAAAAGCAAAAGATATTTTCTTTAAATTCAATCCTGCTACCCACTACGCAATAATTAAGGTTGTGTAAATTGCCTCAAAACAGCAAAATCGCATTGCCCAAAAACTGAGCGCCAAATATCCGCCGGCAAATGTCGCCAGCAGAAACAACAATTCTCTGTCGGACTTTTTATGCCACAAAACCAACCATAAACATAAGGCTATCAACGGATATGCTATCTTATACGGATTAAATCCGCTATCCATTTCATATATTCTATTCACAAAAGCCTCTTTTATATCAGCCGACAACGGAGAACTTAAACACCCACCACACCATAAGATGACCGCCAATATACCGACTGCGACGGCCAAACCGCCAAACTGTATGTATGCTGATTTAATCTTTGCCGTCAGCCAAATCGTGATATACGCATACCATGCACTCATGACATATATAACGGATAAGCGACCGTTATCCGCATACAGCCATCCCTGAAACGGCGGATTAATCAGCCAAAATACCGTCAGACAGACGGCGCATGACAGAGCAAATTTTCGAATTGCCGCGTACGAATAACCGAAAAATAAATATCCCGAATACAAAAAAGCCAAAGTTAATCCGTACGGAATAATCCCCTCAACGGCCGTCCATATAAAGACGGCACATACACCGCCGGCCAAAACCAATGCCTTTTCATTGCGCAAACGGATATATTGATACAGCTGCCAAAGCAGTAATACTGCCAGAAAAATATGAACGGCATGATGGTCCGGACGATTAAACGCAAATATTTTTATAAAGCAGTCTTGCACATACAACAAAAAAAACAGCACAATCCGTCCGTACAAATTCAAAATTTTGTCACCAAGCGTTTTAAGATACAAAACCGTCAATACCAAAAACAGCGGCGTCAATAATAAACTTCCGTGAAAGACCGCTTGTTTAATCGGTTCAAAGAGTAAAAACGGCATACTGCAAATCGTAATGATTACATCCATCAGACGCGTCCAATGCTTAATTTCTCCGAACGGATAGTTCGCCATCAAAAATTTTTGTTCAAACCAAGTCGGATGTTGCAACCATTCAATAACACGCAAGGCATACAAATAACTGTCGGTATCCATATACCGTCCGTTCCAATTACAAAATTGCAAGGCGTATATCAGGAAAATCAAGCCTAGCCATACAAAATTTTCAATTTTTTTTGCCATTTGCGCGTTTATCCTCAAATATTTATGATACAATTCATCATATTGCATAATCTTGAAAAAACAAACTATTTATTAAAAGACATCCAGATAAAAAAAACAGCATTGTTTTGCTTTCATCAAAACAACACTGTATAAAAGGAAAAAAGTCGATCTTACGCAGCTTTAGGCACGGCATTTGCATTGATAATATCAATCAGAGCCTGAACCGTACCGTCAGATTTCACCCACTGGTCTATGGCTTTGTCGGGAACAGAAACACGTCGGTCCAGTTCAATTGTCATCACCAGTTCGACAATATCGAGGCTGTCCATTTTCAGCTCTTCAATCAGCAACTGCTTCGATAAAATCTCATCCGGCATCGTCGATACCTTGTCAGCAACAGAACACCCGCTATCAATCATCACTTGGCGGAATTCCTTAATTGTAATAATGTTTTTTTCCATATAATATTATATTAAGTAAATAATTCTCTTCATTATTGTATCACAGAGAATTATTATAGCGTTAAGCATTCAATTTGTCAATGTGCTTATTTTAAAAATTTATTTGTCTTCGGGAAGCCGAACGGCACGAGTTTACCGACCTGTGCCCGATGACCGAGCCATGTCAGAAGCTCTTTTTCGGTGCTGATACCGCCGGCACGATTATAGCTGAATCCCTCTTCGCCCTTAAAGATTTGGATATCGGCAATATTACCGTCTTTATAGCGTTGCAACAATACACCGTGTCCGCGTGCCATAGTCGGAATTTCCTCGGCTTTGAACACCAACAGTTTCCGGTTTTCACCGACGGTTGCCACATAATCACCCGTCATCGGCAGGCAGAAACGTACATTTTCATTATCGGCAACATTCATAATCTTACGACCGTTACGGGTTTGTGCCAAAATATGATTTTGATCGACGATAAAGCCATAACCTTTATCCGAAGCAACCAAATAGCTTTGCTCCGGCTGATATACAAACATTGCTACAATTTCATCGCTGTTGGCCAAATCTATCATCAATCGAACCGGTTGGCCGAAACCGCGCCCGCTCGGAATATCATTGGCAACAATATTAAAGAACTTACCTTTATTATCCAAAATCACGATTTTATCGGTCGTTTGCGCATGAATTGCCAATAATAACGCATCATCGTCCTTAAACTTAAAGTTTTCGTTTAAGTCGACATAACCTTTCATACAGCGTATCCAGCCTTTTTGCGATAAAATAACCGTGATCGGCTCTTTTTCGATAATTGCTTCTATCGGCATTTCGATATCGGCTGGAGCTTCCGAAAAATCGGTACGACGACGACCTAAAGCCGTTTTTTTGCCGTATTTCTCTTTGGTTTTCTTAATTTCTTCGGCAATAGCCGCCCAACGTTTAGCTTCATCACTGGCTAAAACTTCAAGCTCGGCCTTTTCTTCCAAAAGTTCATTATGCTCGGCATTGATTTGCTCTTCATCAAGCTTGCGTAAATTACGCAACTTCATATTCAAAATCGCTTCGGCTTGATTATCCGTCAAATTAAACGTCTGCATTAATTTGGCTTTCGGCTCATCTTCTTCGCGGATAATACGAATAACTTCATCCAAATTCAAATATGCCGCCAAATAGCCTTCGAGAATTTCCAGACGAGCATTGATTTTGCCCAGTCTGAACTTTACGCGGCGCAAAAAGACAATATTACGGTGAATAAGGTAATTGTGCAGAACTTCTTTTAAACTCATTACTCTCGGCACGCCGTCCAAATCAAGCACATTCATATTCATATTGAATTTGGCTTCCATATCGGTCTGACGGAATAAATGTTCCATTAAGAGCGTCGCATCAACCATACGGTTCTTCGGCTCCAAAACAATGCGGACGTCTTGCGCCGATTCATCACGGATATCCGCCAACAACGGCAATTTTTTATTGATGAGAAGTTCGGCGATTTTTTCAATCAGTTTTGATTTAATTACCTGATACGGAATTTCCGTTACAACGATTTGATATTGCCCGTGTCCCAAATCTTCGGTTGTCCATTTGGCCCGAATACGGAAATTACCTTTACCTTGCTTATAGTTATTCAATATGGTTTCAAATGAATCGATAATCACGCCGCCGGTCGGAAAATCCGGACCTTTGACACGACGAACCACCGCTTCTTCATCACACTCCGGATGCTCGATCATAAACAGCAAGGCATCACTTAATTCACTCAAATTATGCGGCGGAATATTGGTGGCCATACCGACGGCAATACCCATTGAGCCGTTGCATAACAAGTTCGGCACCATGGCCGGCATCACAACCGGTTCGGAATCTTCACCGTCATAAGTATCGGTAAAATCAACGGCATCGTCGTTTAAGCCGGCCATCAAATCCATGGCAAATTCGGTTAAACGCGCTTCGGTATAACGCATGGCGGCCGCACCGTCACCGTCAATATTACCGAAGTTACCCTGTCCGTCCACCAACGGATAACGCACCGAAAAATCCTGTGCCAAACGCACCATTGCACCATAGACGGCACTATCACCGTGCGGATGATATTTACCGATGACATCACCGACCACACGCGCACATTTTTTAAAGCCGTTTTTCGGATCAAGGTGCAACTGTCGCATAGCATACATCAAACGACGATGCACCGGTTTCAAACCGTCGCGCACATCCGGCAACGAGCGGGCAACAATCGTCGACATAGCATACGACAAATAGCGTTTGCTTAATTCTTCTCCAAATTGTACGTCTCTGATTTTTTGCTCTTCTTCAGCCATTCATTTCACCTATAATTTTATCTTGTATGCTTGTGCAATATTAAGCAAGTTAGCACGCTTTTCCGGTAATTGCAAGTTATGTTGTGCTAAAAAATTTTTATTCAAAAAATTACCGGTCATCGTCAAAACATCGGCTATTTCTTTATATTGCGGCGTATGATTACCTTCAACGATATAATGCGGATAAGCATATAAACGGTCTTTATACGGTTCTCCGACTTCGGCGCAAACGGCACGACCGGTCTTCGGCGATATATATTGTAAATCGCTGTGTTTGCCGGTTACCGCACATTCGTTTACATCTAAGCCTATTCCCAGAAAATCCAAAAGATAATATTCAAAAAACGAGTAATATGCCAACCAATTATTTTCGTGTATATGAGCAAAGAAATCATCTACCGCGGTATAAAGTTGCCCTAAATCGTCATTTTCGGCGACACATTCATCAATCAAGCGGCTTAAAGAAACCAATGCACCGATTTTATCGTTATCCAGCAAAAAATCAGCCGTATGCGAGCGCACAAGTTCAGCACCTTTTAGGCTGAGCATATTTTCCTCAACGCGGGCATAAGCATTGAACGACACATAATTACCGAGTTGCCATATTCCGAGATTGCGTTTGCTTAGGGCACCGTTGACATAGCCGACAATTTTGCCTTTTTGCGGGCAAACCAAAGTCACAATCGCCGACTTTTCGCCGTGATTTCTGACTTTGATTATGTATCCTTCACCGCTGAACTGCATATCTTTCGCCAAATTATTCGGCTATTTTATATCATATTTTGATTAAACTTTTATTAACTTGATCAAAAGCCATCAATTCGGAAATAACGCGTTCCATGTCTGCCAAAGCGATAGAGTTTGGTCCGTCAGACAGAGCTTTATCCGGGTTCTCATGTGTTTCGATAAACACGGCTGCCACTCCGACTGCCACCGCGGCTCTGGCCAATACCGGCGCAAATTCACGCTGACCGCCGGTTGTTCCGCCCAAACCGCCTGGTTGCTGAACCGAGTGTGTGGCGTCAAAAATAACCGGACAGCCCGTATCTTTTGCCATTTGCGGAAAAGCGCGCATATCGGTAACCAAAGTATTGTAGCCGAAGCTGGTTCCGCGCTCGGTAATACATACGTTATGATTTCCCGAATCCTCAACTTTTTTAACAATATTTTTCACATCCCACGGTGCTAAAAACTGTCCTTTTTTAACATTAACGACTTTACCGGTTTTAGCGGCGGCAACCACCAAATCGGTCTGACGGCACAAAAACGCCGGAATTTGCAACATATCGACATATTGTGCAACGATCGGGCATTGATTACATTCATGAATATCGGTTACGATCGGTAAATCCGGATACAATTTACGGATTTCTTCGAATGTACGCATTCCCTCTTCCAACCCGACGCCGCGCGCACTGTTAATGGATGTGCGGTTAGCCTTATCAAACGAAGCCTTAAAAATGTACGGAATACCGAGTTTATTGGTAATTTCAACCATTGAACCGGCAATAAAAATCGCATGTTCGCGACTTTCAATCTGGCACGGACCGGCAATCAGCCCGAGCGGTAAGCGATTTCCGAGTTCTACTTTTCCGACCTTAACAATTTTCTGATCCATAATCATTCCCTCTCGTTAGAAGTGAAAACGCGTAAAAGCAAACAAAACGTTACCGTCATTTTTAACACCCGGCACATAAACAGCTTGCAAATCAAAGCGACGATAACCGACACCAACCATCGGCAACGGCAACGGTACCGGAATATAAGCGTATTCATGGCGTTGCGTTAAACCGAGTGCATACCCGACACCGGCACGCCATTGATTATGCTCACCGGCAGTCCAGTTCCATTGACGGGCATAACCGAAATAGGTTTCGACATACGAGTTAGAATCCTTAAATGCCATAGCATAAATTCCCGACCAGGTATGTTCGCTGTTATAGTGCGAAATACCGAGGCCCGCACCCCACGGATTTTCATTGTATTTACGGATGTGTTCGCGATCATAAGTCAAACGATTATGCCAAGCATATACCGGTACATACACATCATAATGATGCATGCAGCGTATATCTTTAATATCATTGACAATAAAATCCGTCCAATCGGCTAAAACGCCGGCCTTCGCCTGACCTACAGTCATCATGGCCAATCCGGCAATCAGAGTTAAAAATGTCGTTTTCAAGTTCATTTCTCGTCCTATTTCCTTTTGGTTAAATTTTTCATTTCCGGTGTTACGATACCGCACGATATCACATATTTGATACCATCTTCAACACTCATATCCAACTTAATCACATCCTTTTGCGGAACAAATATCAAGAATCCCGATGTCGGATTTGGTGTTGTCGGTACATAAATACTTAAATTCTGTTGTTCGGTTTTCTCATCAATTTCGCCGCCGGTTACGGATTTGCTGACAAAAGCAATCGTCCACAAACCTTTGCGCGGATATTCGACCAAAACAACCTCACTGAATGAACGTGATTTTTGGGATAAAAATGTTTCGAATATCTGTTTAATCAGCGAATAAAAGCTTGATATGATCGGCATCTTTCGAATAATGCGTTCACCCAAATTTACAAAAAAGCGACCGACAAATCCGGTTGTTAACATACCGATAACAAACAATGCGGCCAATAACAAAAGCAGTCCTAACCCCGGTACGGCATACGGCACAAAATTACCAATTTTCCATTGTTGCGGAATGAGTTGACTGGTTACTTCATTAATCCACAGCACCAAGTGATACGACATATATGCCGTAATCGTCACCGGCGCAGCCACAATCACACCGGTTAAAAAGTAGCTTTTAATTTTTGAAACAATACCATTATTATTGTCTTGTTCTTCTGCCATTATTTCCTCGCTATATCCGTAATTACAAATTGAATCTTTTTGCGATTTTGCCAATGATCGATTTTAATTGTCCCGACAACATCAAATTTTTCGCCGCGTTGTTCTAAAAGAGCATGACCTATTTCATTATCCGTACATCTGAAAGCAATTGCCGGTAAACTGCCGCCCATAGCCGTTGATAAAAAGCAACGTACATGTCCGTTACCCACTGTTTGCGGACGATTAATCATCACATTTTGCAGCATAACCAGAGGTTCGGGATTATCCGTACCGTAAGGTTCCAATCGGCTTAAATCATCGGCAAACCGTTCGGTGACGGCTGACAAATGTACGACACAATCAATGTTTAAAACCGGCGCGATTTTTTCCGTACCTAGACGACTTTCGATATATTCGCCGATAAACTTTTCAAATTCCGGAATTTTTTCTTTTTCGAGCGAAAAGCCTGCCGCCATAATATGCCCGCCGCCTTCGGTTATCACACCTTTTTCTTTGGCCGAAATAATCAGTGCACCCAAATCAATGCCGTCAATCGAGCGTGCCGAACCTTTAACGCCGTCAGACTCAACCGACATCACAAAAGCCGGTACATTATACCGTTCTTTTAATTTACCGGCAACAATACCGATAACCCCCTGATGCCAATCCTCGCCATAAGCAAATGCCATAGGATAACGGGATATTTTGCCCTCTACCTGTTCGATAGCTTGCAACAGAACATAATTTTCGATTTCTTTGCGTTCAATATTGAATTGATTGAATTTTTCGGCCAACATCCGCGCTTCGATATCATTCTCGGAACACAATAACTTACTGCCGAGCGTCGCATCTCCGACGCGTCCGCAAGCATTGATGCGCGGTCCTAAAACAAACCCTAAATGGTAGGCTTGAGGAGCTTCTTTTAACTCTAATACTTCCATCAGATTTTTTAAGCCGATATTTTTTTGTTGAGCCATAACTTTTAAGCCCTGTTTAACATAGGCTCGATTAAGCCCGCGCAACGGCACGACATCACACACCGTTCCCAAAGCGACCAAATCTAAAAGTTGCATTAAATCAGGCTCGGATTTATCCTTATAAAAACCTCTTTGGCGCAACAGACGATTAACGGCCACCAACGTCATAAAACCGACACCGACGGCCGACATATATTCCAGATATTTATACGGATTTTCTTCATCCAGACGCTTAGGATTCACAACCGCATAAACCTTAGGTAAAACCGCCTCGGCTTCGTGATGGTCAATAATAATGATATCAAATCCGTCTGCTGCGGCACGGTTTAACACATCGAAAGCCGTTGTACCACAGTCAATGGTGATTACCAGTGTGGCTTTCCCTTCTTTAAATTCGGCAAAGGCCAAATCGCTCGGTCCGTAGCCTTCTTCGCGGCTCGGTATATGTATCAGCGGCTCAATGCCGTTATGCTTAAAAAAGCGTGTCAATTCCGAAGTCGAAGTAGCTCCGTCAACATCATAATCACCGATAACGGCTATTTGCTCTTTATTTTCGATTGCCTTGGCAATGCGCTCGGCGGCTTTTTGCATATCTTTTAAAACATACGGATCCGGCATCAGCTTTTGTATTTTAGGGTTTAAGAAGCCCTCCGCTTCATCAAAGCTCACACCGCGCACACTCATCACACGGGCAATTTGCGGTGAAATCTGGTATGTTTGAGCTATGCGTAAGCTCAAATTCTCATCCGCTTCGGCGATTTTCCACACGTTTCCGCCCAGTGACAAATTTTGCGTACCGTTCGTCATATTCTATTGCCAATACAAATAAATTTCGGTACGGCGATTAGCCTGCTCACCGCGAGCATCTTTTTCATCGGCAACCGGTCGGGTATCAAACATGGCCATTGTCTTGATATCGCTGAGCGGCACGCCGTATGCCCACAGTCCGGACATAACTTTTACGGCTCGATCATTTGAAACTTTTATGTTTATCAAAATACGCTGCAATAAATCTTTAGCTTTTGCTCGGTGTGAAGCATGGCCGTAAACGGCAACTTTTGCTTTAGTTTTTTTAACCTGCTCGGCAATTTGGCTTAACATTGTCCAATCATCACTTTTCAGATCGGACTGTCCATCGGCATAATGAATAACGCCCGCCAATTCAACTTTAGTTATTGTTACCGCCGGTGTTTTTTCCAAAACGCAAATCGGCTTATTAAATATACTGCTGCAACCGCATAAAAACAATATCATTAAAATACTGCAGATTTTCTTCATGGTGCATCTCCTGCTGGTTTATAATAAATTTTATTAAATCTAGCAAACATCTGTTTATCTGACAAGTATATTCGCTTTTTTGCCAACAATTAAAAAAATATGTAAAAAAAATAAAAATTACATTGAATAAAAAAATTTTATCTAATATACTGTCCCGTAGATAGAACAAAATGGAGATAAGTAATGTTTAAATTTTTAAGATTAATCGCTTTATCCTTATTGGTATTTACAGCTTCTTGTTCCAAATCAGACAATGAAGTCGATTTATCAGATTTACAAATTTTTACACCTGAGGGTGGCGTTCGTGCCGCATATAAGGTTGAAGTTGCCGACACTAAGGAAAAGATGTTTAACGGTTTAATGGGCAGATCTTCTTTAGATATTAATTCCGGTATGGTATTTGATATTGATATCTTACCTCAAGATATGGAAGTCGCTTTGTGGATGAAAGACACGCTGATTCCTCTGGATGTTATTTTCGTTGATGAAAACGGAGTCGTATTCAGCTATTATGAAAATGCTCGTCCGAATGACGTTACTCCGATTTATCCGCCGAAGCGCCCGCGTTTGGTATTAGAAGTCAACGGCGGTCAAATTGCTCAATACGGTATTTCTATCGGCGATAAATTTGATTTTTATTCATTGCATAAAAAATAAAATAAACATAATTGCAACAAAAG
>CAMVHF010000028.1 GCA_947167235.1 uncultured Alphaproteobacteria bacterium | reverse complement strand
CTACCAGTCTTCGTTTAGGTGTAAATCGCACTTGGGACTCTCGTTGGTATGCTGATGAAAAGTTTACTGACTATCTCCACGAAGATCTGAATATTAGAAAATTTTTGAATGAAAAATTAGTTCAGGCCGGTATTAGCCACATCGTTATTGAACGTCCGGCTAAAAAAGCAAGAGTTACAATTCATTCTGCCAGACCGGGTGTTGTAATTGGCAAAAAAGGTCAGGATATCGAGAATTTAAGAAAAGAAATTCAAAAATTGACTGAATCTGAAGTTCAATTAAACATCGTTGAAATCAGAAAACCTGAGCTTGATGCGAAATTGGTTGCCGACTCTGTAGCTCAACAATTGGAAAGACGTGTTGCTTTCCGTAGAGCTATGAAGAGAGTTATGCAGTCAGCTCTTCGTTTGGGTGCAGAAGGAATTAAGGTTAGCTGCAGCGGTCGTTTGGGCGGTGCTGAAATCGCCAGAACGGAATACTACCGTGAAGGCCGTGTGCCTTTGCACACATTGCGTGCTGACATTGATTATGCAACCTCAACAGCTCATACCACTTATGGTGCTTGCGGCGTAAAAGTTTGGATCTACAAAGGCGAAATCATGAGCCATGATCCGATGGCGCAAGACAAAAAGTCGGCTGAACAAAAATAATAACGTGAGGTTAGAGTAAAATGTTAAGTCCAAAACGCTTAAAGTTCCACAAACAGCATAAGGGTCGTATTCACGGCTTGGCCAAAGGTGGATCAGAATTAAACTTCGGTTCTTTCGGCTTAAAAGCTTTGACACCGGAACGCGTGACAGCTCGTCAAATCGAAGCAGCTCGTCGTGCTATTACACGTCAGATGCAAAGAGCCGGAAAACTCTGGATTAGAATTTTCCCGGATGTACCGGTGTCCGATAAACCGGCCGAAGTACGTATGGGTAAAGGTAAAGGTGCTATCGAATTTTGGGTAGCCAGAGTTAAACCGGGTCGCATTATGTTTGAAGCTACGGGTATTTCTGAAGAAACAGCTCGCAGAGCTTTTGAACTTGGTGCTGCCAAATTACCGGTTAAGTGCAAATTCGTTAAACGCTTAAACTCTGATATCAAAGGAGAAGCATAATGGTAAAAACTAAAGATTTACGCGCTATGACGATTGATGAATTGGAAGCTAAATTGATGGCTGATAAAAAAGAGCAAATCAATTTGCGTATTCAACAATCGACGGGACAACTTCAAAATACATCAAATATTAAGAAGGTTCGTCGTGAAGTAGCTAAAATCAACACGCTCATCTCTGAGCGCAAGAAGAATAGTTAGGAGAAAGAATATGCCTAAGAGAATTCTTCAAGGTGTTGTTGTAAGTGATAAACAGGATAAAACTGTCGTAGTCAGTGTAGAGCGTCAGGTTATGCATCCTGTTTACAAAAAAATCGTGAAAAAAAGTAAAAAATTTGCTGCTCACGATGAAAACAATCAGTACAAGGTTGGTGACAGAGTGTCCATTGAAGAATGCCGCCCTATCTCCAAGAACAAATCTTGGACTGTTATTTCGTCAGATAACGCCTAGTTAAGAAGGAATAAAAAAATGATACAAATGCAAACCAACCTAGATGTTGCTGATAATTCCGGCGCACGCCAGGTGCAGTGCATAAAGGTTCTTGGTGGTTCCAAGAGAAAAACTGCTTCTGTTGGTGATGTAATTGTTGTTGCTATACAAGACGCATTACCGAAAGGGCACGTTAAAAAAGGTGATGTTTACAAAGCTGTTATTGTTAGAACAGCCAGCGACATTCGCCGCAAAGACGGAAGTGTAATCCGCTTTGATTCCAACGCCGCAGTTTTAATCAATAAAGACGGTGAGCCGATCGGTACTCGTATCTTTGGCCCTGTTACAAGAGAATTGCGCGCAAAGAAATTTATGAAAATCATTTCATTAGCACCGGAGGTATTATAATGCCTAAAATGAAAATAAAGAAAAACGACACGGTTATCATCTTGTCTGGTGACGAGAAAGGTAAGACCGGCGTAGTGAAACAAGCAATGCCTAAGGAAAGCAAGGTTATTGTTGAAGGCTTGAATATGGTTAAACGTCATACCAAACCTTCTCAATCCAATCCGGGCGGAATTGTTTCTAAAGAAGCTGCCATTCACGTATCTAACGTTGCTTTGGTTAAAGACGGTAAAGCAACCAAGATCGGCTACAAAGTTGTAGATGGCAAAAAAGTGCGTGTTGCACGCAAAACCGGTGACGTAATCGATTAATGGGAGAAAATTTTATGACAAATTTTGAAACTTTATACAACGACGTCATAAAGAAATCTCTTGTGGAAAAATTCGGTTACACAAACCCACATGAGATTCCAAAGCTGACGAAAATCGTTTTGAATATGGGTATCGGTGATGCCGTTACCGATAAGAAAAAGGTAACTTCCGCTATGGAAGAGTTGGCAGCCATTTCCGGTCAACAACCGGTTATGACCAAGGCTCGCAAATCTATCGCTACCTTCAAATTAAGAGAAGGTATGCCGATCGGTTGCAAAGTTACTTTGCGTTCTGACAGAATGTATGAATTCTTGGAAAGACTCGTTAATATGGCTTTACCGCGTATCAGAGACTTCCATGGCATTACAGGTAAGAACTTTGATGGCAAAGGTAACTTCGCTTTCGGAATTAAGGAACAAATCATCTTCCCTGAAATCAACTATGAAAAAGTTGATGAAGTAAGAGGACTTGATATTGTTATTTGTACAACTGCTAAGACTGATGAAGAAGCTAAACATTTGTTGACTTCCTTCAACGTGCCTTACAAGAAATAAGCGGAGATTTTACTATGTCAAAAACAAGTTCAGTTTACAGAAACTTGAAAAGAGTTAAGATGGCAGCAAAATTTGCTAACCGCCGTCAAAAACAAAAAGCAATTATGATGGATAAAAATGCAACTCCGGAAGAGAGAATGCAAGCTCAATTTGCTTTACAAAAGTTTCCTAAGAATTCTGCTCAATGCCGTATTCGCAATCGTTGCAGAATTACAGGTCGTTCACGTAGTTATTACAGAAAGTTCGGTTTAAGCCGTGTTGAATTGAGAGATTTGGCAAGCTTTGGCGAAATTCCTGGTTTAGTAAAATCAAGCTGGTAAGGAGGGAATGATATCATGTCTATGAGTGATCCTTTGGGCGATATGCTCACACGCATTAGAAACGCACAAAGAGCGAAAAAGAGTGATGTTGTATCACCTGCTTCTCGCTTGCGTGAAAATGTGTTAGAAGTTTTGAAACGCGAAGGCTACATTGCCGGTTATGAAAAAAGCAATGTTCGTCCGGGTGTTGATGAACTCCGTATTCAATTAAAGTACCATGAAGGTACTGCCGTTATAACAGAAATTTACCGCGTATCTACGCCGGGTCGTCGTGTTTATTCAAGCGTTAAAGACCTGCCGAGAGTATACAACGGTTTGGGTATTTCCATCGTTTCTACCCCGCAAGGTGTTATGAGCGATAACGAAGCACGCAAAGCCAATGTCGGCGGTGAAGTTTTGTGCCAAGTATTCTAAGGAGGAAACAATGTCAAGAGTTGGTAAATATCCTGTTGTTGTTCCTGCCGGTGTAGAACTTAGCATCAGCAACAATACTGTTACAGCAAAAGGCAAATTAGGCACATTAAGTTATACTTATGATGACAGCCATGTTGCAACAAAATTAGAAGACGGCAAAGTAAGCGTTTCTCCGCTTTCTCAAAGCAATACCGCAAGAGCTTTGTGGGGAACGACTCGTGCACGCATTAACGATATGGTTAAGGGTGTCAGCGAAGGTTTTGCAAAAGAAATGGAATTAATCGGCGTTGGTTACAAAGCCCGTATGGAAGGCAAAAACTTAGTTTTGTCTTTGGGTTATTCTCACGAGATTACTTTCAACACTCCTGAAGGTGTTCAAATTTCTTGCGCTGCTCCGACACAAATCAAAATCTTTGGTGCAGACAAACAATTGGTCGGCCAAGTTGCCGCTCAAATCCGTAAGTACAGAAAACCGGAACCTTATAAAGGTAAAGGTGTTAAATACACTACGGAAACTGTTCGTCGTAAAGAAGGTAAGAAGAAATAAGGAATAATTCGATGAATACACCAAAAAAATTGTTTGAGAGAAGAAAAGCTCGCGTAAGATCTGCCATCAAAGCCGCAGCTAACGGTAAATTAAGATTATCCGTATTCCGCAGCGGTAAGCATATCTATGCGCAAATCATTGACGATGTAAAAGGTTTGACTGTTGCCTCTGCTTCTACACTTGATAAAGAAGCCAGAAGCCAAATTAAAAAATCTTCTACAGTAGAAGCTGCAAGCTTCATTGGTAAATTAGTTGCTGAAAGAGCTGCTAAATCCGGTATTTCCGAAGTTGTATTCGATCGTGGCGGATATATCTATCATGGTCGTGTTAAAGCTTTGGCCGAAGCTGCTCGTGAAGCTGGTTTGAAATTCTAGGAGATTGATATGGTACAAGCTACAGATCGTCATAATAAAAAAGAAGTAAAAGATGAATTGGTTGAAAAACTGGTTCATGTAAACCGCGTTGCCAAAACTGTTAAAGGCGGACGTACGATTTCGTTTGCGGCAGTCGTTGTTGTCGGCGACCAAAAAGGCCGTATCGGTCTTGGTACAGGTAAAGCTATGGAAGTGCCTGACGCAATTGTTAAGGCTACTAACGAAGCTCGCAAAACCATGATTCGTATTCCGTTGCGCGAAGGCAGAACTTTACACCACGATGTTACCGGTCGTTTCGGCGCTGGTAAAGTTGTGTTGAGAACAGCTCCTGCCGGTACCGGTGTTATTGCCGGTGGCCCGATGCGTGCCGTATTCGAAGTTTTAGGCGTTCAAGACGTGGTTGCTAAATCTTTAGGTTCTAACAACCCGTATAACATGATTAAAGCTACTTTTGATGCTTTGAAAGCTATCAATTCACCGAGAATGGTTGCTACAAAGCGCGGTAAAAAAGTTGGTGATATCGTTAGCCGTCGTGAAAATTCGTCTGCTAAAGATGTAAAAGAGGAGGCATAATCCATGGCAACTAAAAAGAAAACAATTAAAGTTACCAGAACAGGCAGCTCTATCGGTCGTCCGGCTTATCAGGAAACAAACTTGAGAGGCTTGGGCTTAACTAAAACCGGTCGCACTGTTGAGTTGGAAGATACTCCTGCTGTTCGCGGGATGATTAAGAAGGTGGCTCACCTGGTAAAAGTCGAAGAATAGGGGATTGTGCAGAAGGGCTGTCATACTTGTAAATTTTCTTCTTATGTACTTATGTTGTACATGGCGGCGAAAATTTTCTGCGTAGCACAGCCTTTCTTCCCAATCATTGAGACTGTTCTTGATGAAACTTTACAGGTGAATAAGATTAAGGAATAAAAAAATGAAACTTAATGAAATAAAAGATAACGAAGGCGCTACTAAGAATCGTAAACGCGTTGGTCGCGGTATCGGTTCCGGTAAAGGTAAAACCTGCGGTCTTGGCCACAAGGGTCAGAAAGCTCGTTCCGGCGGTGCTAAACTCGGTTTTGAAGGCGGTCAAATGCCTCTTTATCGTCAATTGCCGAAGCATGGTTTCAAAAACCCGTTTGCCAAGACTTATGCCGTTGTTAATTTGGATACAATTCAAAAAGCTATTGATGCCGGTAAATTAGATGCTAAATCTATTACCATCGATTCTTTGTTGAGCTCGAATGTTGTATCTAAAAAATTAGACGGTATTCGTTTACTTGCCAGAGGCGCTGTTACCAGCAGCATTAATATTATCGTTAGCTCGGCTTCCAAATCTGCCGTTGAAGCAGTTGAAAAAGCCGGCGGTAAAGTAAGCTACGCTGAATAATATCAAATATGGTAAAACAAAAGGGAACAGTTAATGACTGTTCCCTTTTGTTTTGTTAAGGCAAAAAAAGTCAGTAAAGATCTTTGCTGTAAAAACACATTCTCAAAATCATAATCAGCAAGAATAAGGGGTACCCCCAGATAAATGCCAGTGAAAACATCATGATCGGTATTTCGATAAATTTAACGGCAAAAAATCCGTAGTTACTGAAACGATTGACACGGAAATACATTTGCGGGCATTTGTGTTTGCAAAAACGAAAGCGACACATAATGACGGCATTCCAAAAAGTGTGATAGCTCAAATTGGCATAACACATCGCTTTGAAAATGTTGATACGCGGCAATTCGCAGGTTCCGTCGTAGAAACTGAAAGGATTGTTGTACTTATCAGCCAAGATATCTTGCTTGTCGGCCAAATCCAGAGTAAACGATTTTTTTACACAGAGAAGAAAGGCAGCGATAACACCGTAACAGAACAGCGCAAAAGCACCAAGCAGCAAGTCGTATGGTAACGCATGCAAAATCCTTTGCATATCGTTCAGCAAATCAGCTAAAACACAATTATACATAGTCGTTTGATTTATAGGGTTAGGTATTGTTTATAAATGAAACATCGGACATTGATATATTTAAATTATTCTTAAGATAGAAAATGTGTAGCATAACGAGTTTTTCTTGTCAATAGACGGCTGATGATATGTTTTACAGAGATATTGACAAAAATGAAAATATTTGTTAATATTAGACAGATATAGAAAATAAGGAGGATAAACCATGGGTTTTTGGAGTAAGCTGAAGGATAACTGGAACCAATTCAGTCCGGAGGAAAAGAAAGCTACATTGTGGAGAGCTGTAAAAGTAGCAGGAACTTTGGTCGCCGGAGGTATGATCGGCGGTGTGGGCGGAGTTGTTGCCGTTGCTGTCGGTTGGGGAGCCTATGGGGCTCATCAAGAGTATAAGGCCAGAAAACAAGCCGGCTTAAGTAAGGCCGTTAGAGATAACGGTGGTCGACCGCTGACTAAACAGGAAAGAACCAGAGTGCGTAATAAAGCGCTTGTTGATACATTTGGTCTTAGCAACGCCAGTATGGCGTGTGTTGAGGCCGCTGAAGCAGCCAAAGATTTTAAGCCTGAAGATGTTAAAACTGCCGGCGATAAAGCAAAGAAAAAAGTTGCCAATCGCTACAAAAAACTAGTCGCTTCGCTCGGATTGGGACATGCCGGCTTAATCAGTGCTGTTGAGCCTGATATTAAAGCACCTGAAGCCAATACAGCGAAAAAAGAAAATGAAAGTAAAAACAAAGGTGCCGAGTCTTCCAAGAAAATTGAGTCAAAAGCATTTGATTTCAAGCAATTCAGAAGAGATTTCAAAGGTCCCGAACTGTAATATAAACAAAATATCAATTTTCAGCAGCGCATTACATAACGTGATGCGCTGTTTTTTAATAGTTTAGTGTGGATAAATAGATTTTTGTTGCATTAATTTTTATTTTGTGTATTAAATTATGCCCAATGGGCGCAGTGCGCCCGTATGATTTGTTTTAAATTTAATTGAGGATGTAAAAATGGCTTCATTAGCAGAAAAAATGGCAGCTGGTATGGATATGTCTGCCTTTAGCAAAGCTGAAGAACTGAAAAAAAGATTATGGTTCACCGTTATGGCTTTAATCGTGTTCCGTTTGGGAACATTTATTCCGCTTCCGGGTATTAATGCCGGTGTTTTGGCTGAAATGTTTAATCGTCAGCAAGGCGGTATTTTAGGTATGTTCAATATGTTTTCCGGCGGTGCGTTGGAACGTATGACGATTTTTGCCCTCAATATTATGCCGTACATTTCGGCATCCATTATCATTCAATTGGGACAATCGGTTGTCCCGTCGTTAATGGCCCTTAAAAAAGAAGGCGAGGCCGGTCATCGTAAAATCACGCATTATACCAAGATATTGACGGTATTTATTACCATTATCCAAGGTTACGGTATTGCCGTCGGTTTGGAGAGCGTTTCCGGTGCCAACGGTGCTTCCGCGGTTATGATCAGCAGCACGGTATTCCGCTTTTCAACGATTGTTTCATTGGTCGGCGGTACAATGTTTATTGTTTGGCTCGGTGATCAAATTACACAACGCGGTGTCGGTAACGGTTCGTCATTAATCATTACCGTCGGTATTATTGCCAATATCCCGAATGCAATGGCTCAGACCTTTGAATTGAGCCGTGCCGGCGAATTAAACTGGCCGACATTGTTTATGCTGGCATGTATGGCTTTGGCTTTGATTTATATCATCGTTTTTGTTGAAAGAGCGCAAAGAAAAATCATTATCCAATATCCGAAGCGTCAGATGGGTATGCGTATGATGGCTGCCGAAAGCTCACACTTGCCGCTTAAAATCAACCCGACCGGTGTTATTCCGCCGATTTTCGCCAGCTCTTTGTTGCTGTTGCCGATTACAATCGCTAATTTATCAGCTGAAAACGGTCCGTCCTGGGTTCAAACTTTAAGCCAGTTGTTGGGACACGGTCAACCATTGTATTTAGGCCTGTATGCGTTCTTGATTCTGTTCTTTACGTTGTTCTATACTTCCGTTGTATTTAATCCGGAAGATACAGCCGAGAATTTGAAAAAACACGGCGGCTTTATCGCCGGTATCAGACCGGGTAAAAATACGGCCGAATATTTGGATTACGTTATTACGCGTTTGACAATGGTTGCCGCAATTTACTTAATCTGCTTATGTATTTTACCGGAAATTCTTATCGCAAAAGTCGGTATTCCGTTTGTTTTGGGCGGCACGACCTTGCTCATCGTTGTTCAAGTTACAATGGACTTCGTCACGCAAGTTCAATCTCATTTGATTGCGTATCAGTATGAAGGCTTATTGAAGAAAGCTGCTTTAGTTAAGAAAAAGAATCGCTAATGATTAAGAAATCTGCGGATGGTTTGTTTGTGGTCTTTACCGGAGCTCCGGGCTGCGGTAAAGGCACTCAAGCCAGAATATTAAAGGAAAAAACCGGTATTGCTCATTTGTCAACCGGTGAGATGTTGCGCGAATATGCCGAGAAAGATACGCCGCTCGGTCGTGATTTAAAAGCAGCATTGGATCGCGGTGAATTTGCAACCGATGAAATGATTATCGAAATGGTTAAAAGCCGTATTGCCGAAGATGACTGCCGCAGGGGCTTTATTTTGGACGGTTTCCCGCGCACATTACCGCAAGCCGAAGTGCTGGAAGAAATCTTGGCTTCGCAAAACGTCAAGCTTAATTGCGTGTTGGAAATTCAGGTCCCAGATGAAATCATCATGGAACGTATTTTGGGACGTTATGCCTGCATGACTTGCGGTGCCGGCTATCATGATAAATTCTTAAAACCGAAAGTTTACGGTGTATGTGATGAATGCGGCGGTACGGAATTTTCACGTCGTAAAGACGATAATAAAACAACCGTTCAAAATCGCTTAGTCAATTACCGTTTGTTGACATACCCGACCATTCCGTTTTTTGAAAAGCGCGGTTTGTTGAAAACCGTCGACGGAACAGGCACGATTGAGGCGGTCAGCAAGAAAATTCATGAGATTTTATTGGGCGATTTGATAGATAAATAAAAAATGCAAAAAAAATTATTTTTTTGTAAAAAATCTATTGACTCTATTAAATATCGTGCCTATAATCCGCTTAATTTTGAAAAGTGGTGATCAACTTTTTGAATGTGATAATTAATTGAAATAATGGAGATTAAATTTGGCTCGTATAGCTGGTGTAAACATTCCAAGCGCCAAGAGAATTGAAGTCGCACTGACTTATATCTTCGGCATTGGTAGAAAGTCTGCTCAAGATATTTGCGCAAAGTCAGGGATTGATATGAACCGTCGTGTTAATCAGCTCTCTGATGAAGAAATCATGAAGATTCGTGAAGTAATCGACAGCGGTTACTTAGTTGAAGGTGAACTTCGTCGTGAAGTCGGTACCAACATTAAAAGATTAATGGATTTAGGTTGCTACCGTGGTTTAAGACATCGTAAGGGTCTGCCTGTTCGCGGTCAGAGCACAAAACAAAATGCTCGTACCCGTAAAGGTAAACGCAAGACCATTGCTAACAAGAAGAAATAAGTGAGGTAAGTGCAAATGGCTAAAGCAACAATTCAAAAAAAGAGAAAAGAAAAAAAGAATATTACTTCAGGTGTGGCTCACATCGATTCTTCTTTTAACAATACAAGAATTACAATTACAGATGCTCAAGGTAATACTGTTTCTTGGGCAACTGCCGGTGCTCAAGGCTTTAAGGGCTCCAGAAAATCTACACCGTATGCTGCACAAGTTGCTGCAGAAGATGCCGGTAAAAAGGCTCAGGAAAACGGTATGAAAACTCTGGAAGTCGAAGTTAAAGGACCGGGTTCGGGAAGAGAATCCGCTATCAGAGCGTTGCAAGTTGTCGGCTTTACAATTACATCGATTCGCGATGTAACACCGATTCCGCACAACGGTTGCCGCTTAAGAAAAAGACGCCGCGTCTAATTTACTTTTTGTGGTGCAGGCCTTCTTTAAGGCCTGTTGCCGCGTTTTCAAATATATGCATATATAACTTCTAACAAAAGGACAAAACCCGTGATTCAAAAGAATTGGCAAGAACTTATTAAACCAACAAAACTTGATGTGTCTCAGGAAGGTACAAACAAGGCTAAAATTGTGGTTGAACCTTTAGAAAGAGGCTTCGGTCTTACTTTAGGTAATGCTTTGAGAAGAGTTTTATTATCTTCGTTGCAAGGCGGTGCTGTTTCAGCGATTAAAATTGACGGTGTCCTGCACGAATTTTCCGTAATTCCGGGCGTTAGAGAGGATGTTACCGATATCGTTTTAAATATCAAAGAATTGGCAGTTGCCGTTCATTCCGAAATGACAAAGACTTTGACTTTGAAAGCCGAAGGTCCTTGTACGGTTACCGCTGCCATGATCGAAACCGGTCATGATGTTGAAATCATGAATCCGGATCACGTTATCTGTACACTTGATGCCGGTGCAAAAATTCGTATGGAATTAACAGTTACAACCGGTAAAGGTTATGTTCCGGCAGCTAACAGCACATCAGCTGATTCTCCGATCGGTTTGATTGCCGTTGATGCTATTTATTCTCCGGTTAAAAAGGTTTCTTACAAAGTTGAAAATACTCGTGTCGGTCAAATTACCGATTATGATAAATTAACAATGATTGTTGAAACCAACGGTGTTGTTACTCCTGAAGATGCCGTAGCTTATGCAGCTCGTATCTTACAAGACCAATTGAAACCGTTTATCAATTTTGACGAACCGGAAAGTGAAGCCGAAGATGTTCGCGAAGAACTGCCGTTTAACAAAAACTTGTTGCGTAAAGTTGACGAACTCGAATTATCCGTTCGTTCGGCTAACTGCTTAAAGAACGATAATATCGTTTATATCGGTGATTTGGTTCAAAAGACAGAAGCCGAAATGCTTCGTACACCAAACTTTGGTCGTAAGTCTTTGAACGAAATCAAAGAAGTTTTGGCTAAGATGGGTATCCACTTGGGTATGGAAACGCCGGGTTGGCCGCCTGAGAATATTGAGGAATTGATCAAGCGTTCCGACGATCACTTCTAAAAAACTCGTCTAGCTGGTTACTACTTGTAAGCCTTTTCTCTTATGTACTATTTTGTACACTGCGAGAAAAGGCTTACGTCGTATTAACACACGCTATCCGAGTTTTTTTATGCCGTGCCGGTTGCCTTATGTACTAGTTTGTACACTGCGAGAAAAGGCTTATTTCGTATTAACGCATGCTATCCGAATTTTTTTGTGCCTGCAGGTTGCTTATGTACTGTTTTGTACACCGCGCAAGAGAGGTCTCTTCGTACTAGACGCATTATCCGAGTTTTTGAGGTATTTGTCGGTCATCCGTTATTTGACGTAAATCAGCAATATAATTAGATACAAAACAAAAGTCAGGCCAATGGTATAAGCCGCCATTGTAATAAGCGCACTTAATTGCGGGTGACCTTTAACGTTAATTACCGGCAGATTTGGTATTTTTTCTTTTTTGGTTAGAACATTTTTGACATGTGTTTTATGCCGCCAGAGTAAAAATATGACATAGCACAATAGTACGGCCAGCAAGCCGTAGCTTAGCGGTTCGGCCAGCATAGGTGCCGAACGCAGGAATATAAAAGCAACACCGATAATGATAACCGGTAATAAGTATGGCAGGCCTTTCAAAACAAGTGGAAAGTATGCCACCAGAAGAAAACCGAGAATAACACCGAGAACAATTCGTATAATCATTTTTAAAATTCCTTTGCTTTATTTATTATATCATACTATATTTACGGATAAAGACAATATATTTGTTAACGTTTTTTTTGACAGTTCCGTTATATAGATATTTCTACGGATGTAAGAAATGGGTGCACAGGATATATTAAAAAATAATTTTGAAGCGCGCGAAGGCTCTTTTTTATTCTATTTACAGCGCAAACAACTGTTTCAAAAAGATACGTTTAAACAGTTGTACGATGCTATTCGTCAGGCTGCGGATGAAAATATAGAAGTATCCGTTGCCGCGCAACAGATTAATTTTATTTATGGTCAAGTGCTTAAATGTTTTATGTACCATTTTGATAAAAATGATCAGTTTAAAATTACCAATGTTCCCGAAGATTATAATCGGATATTAAAATATCTGGAAGACAGTGTGGCTTATTATTTCAGTACGCGCATTTAATTAAGCAGCGGTAGCAGGTATTTGTATGCGGCATAGGCAAGAGCACCCAATATGCCGAAAGTCATGATATAGAACGGTAATTTGATGAGAAATTTCAAAAAAGCAAAAGCAATCAGTAAGCCTAAAAAGCCTAAACCGATTGTTGTGACATCCATTCCGCCCAAATCCATTTCAATTCTCCTAATGTATTATTCTGCTATATTATAACAGTAAATTATGCGGATGTAAATAAAATTATAAATTCTTTCTGAGGTGTTGGTATAAGATTTTTTAATGCGTCATAATTTGTCGTGTCTGTCTGCTATATTTTATTTGAATATGGAGGAAAGGGTAATGACCGAAAATTTTGAAAAACAAAAAGTTTTGCATTATATAGCCAATGTGTTGAACAGCAGTAACTATGTGCGTCAGCATATCAAGCACATTTGTGAATGGGTAGAAGAAAAAAGCGATAATTATTTTGATTGTAAAATCGTCGCTCCGGACGGTTCGGAAGGCTCTGGTTTGTCGGATTATGCCAAGCATCATAAAAAAGATGCGTGCGGACTTATTGGTAAATATGCCGAAAATTTGCGTCGCTCTAAGTTGGGAAAAAGTTGTTATAAATGCAGTCATCTCGAGAAAAATTTGCAATATTTGCAGCAATTGTTTGCCCTGACAGAGAATGAAAAAGAATTTTTGGGTTTTGTAATCCGAGAAAAATGTGACAGTTTTTTCAGAGATATTTTGTATGATTTCAAATCTCATAACGATCTGACGGCACAAGATCGTGCGGTATTTTTAGGGATTTCCGAAAATGCAGTGTTCAAAATGTGTAAACCGGATTACACCTTAAATCGCCTCGGTTTCTTGGAAACAGAGTATGACGGTGATATGGATATCAGTCACTTGGCGAAGCGATTTTATTTTCAAAAATTTGACAGTATTGAAGATATTTGTACATTTTTGGTCGGGCAATCGTGCAAATCGGAATTGCATTGGCAGGATTTTAAGCATGTCGAACAAATTGAAACGGTCAAAGCCCTGATGTCTGCCGCTTTGAGCAAAAAAGAAAAAGGCATAAATATTTTGTTGTACGGAGAACCTGGAACCGGAAAAACCGAGTTTGCCAAGACGCTCAGCGCTGAAGTTTCAGCGTCTCTCTATGCTGTGGGGGAAAATCGCGATACCGTTGTTGAGGGCGAGGATGACGGAAATCGTTATGCGCAACTTCTGCGTACGCAAATAATTTTGCAAAAACATAAAAATACGATTTTATTGCTTGATGAAGCCGATGATATTTTAGAAGAAAATGAAATGTTCTTCGGATGTAAAAAACGTGGTGCCGCAAGCAAAGTTAAAATTAATCGTTTGCTTGAAACCAATCCTCAGCCGATTATTTGGATTGTCAATAATGTCAGACATATTGATAAGGCTTTTCTGCGCCGCTTTACTTATGCCGTCAATTTTACACGTCCGCGCAAAACGGTACGAGAGGATATGTGGCAGAAATGTCTTAAAGCCAATAATTTACCGGCTGATGCCGATACAGCTAAAAAATTTGCCGCCAAATATTCGTTATCGCCATCTTTTATAACATCGGCTTTAAAGTCGGCTAAGCTGATCGGCGGTGGTCCGAATGAGGTGGAACAGACGCTTGATGCCTTACAGCAGGTTTATAATAACGGTCGCAAAATTAAGCCGGAATTGGTAAAACCGAAAATAGCCTTTAATCCGGAATTTTTGAATACGGATGTTAATTTGGTAACTTTGGCCGCTAAAATTTCGGGTTTGGGAAAAACAAACTTTTCGCTTTGTCTGTATGGCGTGTCCGGCACCGGAAAATCGGCGTATGCGCAGTATTTGGGCGAACAGTTGAATTTGCCGATATTGAAGAAAAAATGCTCGGATTTAATAGGGCCTTATGTCGGCGAAACGGAACATCGAATCGCCGAGGCTTTTGAAGAAGCTAAAGATCGCGGCGCTTTGCTTATTTTTGATGAAGCCGACAGCTTTTTAATGGAACGTCGGGCAGCATCGCATAATTGGGAAGTCACGCAAGTCAATGAAATGCTGACGCAAATGGAACAGCATCAATACCCGTTTGTTTGTACAACGAATCTGATGGATAGATTAGATAAAGCATCTTTACGGCGTTTTACCTTCAAGGTAAAGTATGATTACATGAATGACAGTCAGCGCAGTCGTTGTTTTGAGCATTTTTTCAATTTTCAAAATGTGGACTTATCGCATTTACCGACCTTAACGCCGGGTGATTTTGTGGTCGTTTATGAAAAAGCCGAAATTATCGGTTGTCTGTCGGATAAAGAAGAACTTGTAAAAATGCTGGAGTTGGAACAGCTCAATAAAAATCCGGTTGAAAGACATATCGGTTTTCTTTAATGATTTTTTACTTCTTGACGACAGCCTGTATATAATAGTAGAATAAGCAGGTATTATTAGCGGAGAATAACGATGGTTTATGAAAAAACACATGATTTACTCGAATTGGCGATTTTAATGCAATCGAATCGAGAGGGTGTGTCATTAAACGATATTATGCAAAATTTTGCCGTATCACGTCGAACCGCCGAACGTATGCGCAATATGATATTGGAACGTTTTCCGCAGACCGAGGAAATTATCGGTGAAAATAATACCAAGCGGTGGTATATTCCGCAAGGAACGTTGAAAGATTTTATCCAGTTTTCGGCCGAAGAACTCTCGGTTTTGGAAACGGCCGTCACAATGTTTGAGAAAAAACAACTGCAAGATAAAAAAGCCGTATTGCAAAAGTTGATAGCCAAAATAAGAGCTAATATCAAGCCGGATGTCTATCGGCGAATCGAGCCGGATGCTGAAGCATTGATGGAAGCCGAGGGGTTTATCTGTCGTGCCGGTCCGAAGCTGAAGATTAACGGCGAAATTTTAGAAATCATACGACAGGCCATTTTAGAATGTCATCAAATTCGTATAACGTATCGCAATAAAAACAGTGGCAAACGCAGTTATAATACACTGGATCCGTACGGATTTTTGTACGGCGAACGCAACCATTATTTAGTGGCTCGACACAGTGACGGTTATGCCGGTAATGAAGTGCGCAATTTTATTTTGAGTAATATTGAAAAAGTCGAGATTTTAGAACAGCCGTTTCAGATGGTGGCAGATTTTGATTTAAAAAAGTATGCTATGGAATCGTTTGGGGCGTTTCATGAGCAGCCTTTTGATGTTGAATGGTTGTTTGATGCCGAAGTTGCCGATGATGCTGCACAATATGAATTTCATCCGCAACAGGAGCTTACGCATAATGCGGACGGTACGTTGACGGTTAAATTCCGCGCCGGCGGGCGGCTGGAAATGGACTGGCATCTCTATACTTGGGGCAAGCATGTTAAAGTAATTAAGCCGGAAGACTGGTACGATGAGAAAGAATAGAACAGAACTTGACTATACTCTGGTTGACATGCAGTTGGGTAATATATATCCGCAGAGCCTGTCGTATATGCAAGCTTATTATGGCACTCAACTGAAAGTAAAATCATTTTTGCAAGACTATCACGATTATATTGCAGAACAGTATGCTAAAACCGATTATAAGGCGTATGAAGCCTTATTTGACAACTTTCCGTTTTTAGGTAAATTTACTGATCGACACTCATTTCATCTGTCCCCGTTATATCGCTATTTAAATCCGACAGAGCCACAATTTACGAAAGCGTTATCAAATTTCTTACTTGAAAATCAATCAACCTGTAAAGCATTTTTGCAAGCCGTTTTTACATTATTACATCAAAAAAACAAAGAACTTCCCGAAACAGGTTACCAGTGCTTATGTGAAGTTGTTACTCGTGATGTCCGTTCTAAAAATAAAAAGCGCAAAAGAATTGATAACGTGATTATGTGGGGCAACGAAGCTGTATGTATTGAAGTAAAATTTGACGCTGTGATTGATGATAATGATTTAAAAACTTATGAACAACAGATGGAAACCACCGCAAAAGGTAAAACTATAACATATATTGCCATTAGTATTGATAATATCCAAGACACTATAAAGCAAAAGAAATGCAATTGGCAAAATTTGCGCTGGTGTGATGTTATGCGATTATGGGAACATAATATCTATCATAATAAAGTAGTCGAAAGTGATGATATGGCGCGCTATCGGTCTTCATTATGGAACAAAATTTTATATTGGGAGCATTAGAATGATACAGATACCAGAAAATTTAGAAAAGGTTTTTCATGATAATACATTAAATGCTTTGGCTATGTTCGACAATGCGAAAGAGCCGAGTACTATATCGTTTGATGAATACCAAAACTTTTATCAAGCCAAAGTGTTTTTACAGAAGTTTAAGATGGATGGCTGGTTAATGTGTCGTCAAATATGGGAAGCTGTCTGGGGAGAAACGGTAAAGGATTTAAATATCAAAAATCGTGAAATAATATATCTAAAAACTCCGGAGGATTGTTTTGATTTAAGCAGTGATCACAACGATTGTTCGGCATTTATAGTGTCTTATGAAGTAAATAAAAAATATGAAATCAATCTGTCTGTTGCTCTGTATTGGCAAGAACGGAAGTTAAGTATTTATAGCTCTATCAATAATAAAGATGCAGAATTTCCGATTATGCGGACATCAACGGAATTAACAGCTGTAAAATATATTGCCGATGATTTTTCTTATAATGTCAGTCAATATACAGTGTCATTAAAAAAATCCAATACTATAAGCGATGCAGATATATTGCATTTCAAACAGTTTGCAAATGAAATTATCAGCTATTTTAATCAACATCAGCAAGAGATAATAAAATAGGCTATCGTCGTCAGAAAAATGTCCGCAGGACACTTTTCTTTCCTCCGGCCCTAGGTACTTCGCGTACCTAGGTTTCAAATCCACGCTATCGGATTTAAAACAAAAAAAACACCGCAAGGGTGTTTTTTT
>CAMVHF010000027.1 GCA_947167235.1 uncultured Alphaproteobacteria bacterium | reverse complement strand
CAAAGATTAACAGCTTGAAAAAAAAACTAAACATTTAAAAAAAATGTGTTACACTGCCGGCAATTGAAATATTAATGAGGTAAAAATGAGTGATACCGAAACCGTAATTCTTGATTTTGAAAAAACAATCGTTGAATTCGAAGAAAAAATTGAACATTTAAAATCGTTAACCGATAACAAAGATTTAGATATCAGCAAAGAAATCAAAAAGCTTGAGAAGCACTTAAACAAACAGCTGGAACAGGTTTATCGTCATCTGTCGCCGTGGCAAAAAGCCCAAATTGCCCGCCATCCGGCACGTCCGCATTGTTTAGACTATATCAAGGCTTTAATTAATGATTTTACACTTTTGTGCGGTGACCGATGCTTCGGCGAAGATGCCGCAATTGTCGGCGGTATCGGTGTTTTTGAAGGTATTCCGGTTGTAGTTATAGGCCAAGAAAAAGGCAATGATTTGGATTCGCGTATCAAATATAACTTCGGTATGGCCAAGCCGGAAGGTTACCGCAAAGCGCAACGCCTGATGGAAATGGCCGAAAAATTCAAACTGCCGATTCTCACGTTTGTTGATACGGCCGGAGCATATCCGGGTATTGATGCCGAAGCCAGAGGCCAGGCTGAAGCTATTGCCTCGTCTATTGAAAAATGCCTGCGCGTCAAAACGCCGCTTATTGCCACCGTTATCGGCGAAGGCGGTTCGGGCGGCGCCATTGCCATTGCCGTTGCCGACAAGGTTTTAATGCTCGAACATTCCATTTATTCCGTTATCTCGCCGGAAGGTTGTGCTTCTATTTTATGGCGTTCGGCCGAAAAAACCAAAGAAGCAACCGAAGCCCTGCATTTGACGGCTCAAGATTTGAAAAAGCTTGGTATTATTGATGAAATCGTACCTGAACCTATGGGCGGTGCTCATCGTGATCCGGAAAAAGCTTTTGAAAACTTGCGTCAGGCATTGAAAAATAATTTACAGGTATTGATAACCGCAAATTATGACAAACTCAAAAAGCATAGAACCGAAAAATTTATGAAAATCGGTTCACAGTTTGTACAAACGACCGACATTAAAAAATAGTACCGACACACTTTGCAAAACACGCTTTTATGATTTTTCTTAAAGCATAAGAAAAATCCGTATTGACAACCCTTAGAAAACAGAACTAAAATAGAACAAATTTTTAAGGGAGATACGCTTGTGCTTACGGAAAAACAATACAATTTACTGATGTTTATCAATAAGATCAACAAAGAAACCGGTCGTTGTCCGTCTTTTGATGAGATGAAAGAAGCCGTCGGCTTAAAATCAAAATCAGGTATCCATGCCCTCATCAACGCTCTTGAAGAACGTAATTTCATTCGCCGACTGAAACACAGAGCGCGTGCTTTAGAAGTTGTGCGCTTGCCGCGATTTAAGCCGCAAGCCATCGTCGAAGAAGAAAAAAAGCGTGAACAAGCGTTGCAAAACAGTGTGGTTAATATTCCATTATACGGCAAAATCGCTGCCGGAACCCCGATCGAAGCCATTGCCGATGAAACGGAAACCATATCAGTCCCGTTTGAAATGGTCGCCTTGGGACAATACTATGCTCTCAAAATCGAAGGGGATTCAATGGTTGAGGCCGGAATTTTAGATGGGGATACCGCTATTATCCGCAAACAAAATCAAGCCGACAACGGAAAAATTGTCGTCGCGTTAATCGATAATAATGAGGCAACCCTGAAAATATTAAAGAAAAACGGCGAAACAATTAAGCTCGTTCCATGCAATAAAGATTACAAAACCAGAGTCTTCGATGCTTCCCGAGTAAAGATACAAGGCGTTTTATCCGGAATTTTGCGTAAATATTAAATTAACCAAATATAAACTTATCAGTCCTATATATAGTATATAGAACTATTCTCAGGAGATTATGTTATGGGTTCAAAATCTTCATCTGCCGTCAGTTCCGTACTGAAGTTACTTTATTTTCTTTTACCGCTTTGTTTGGTATTATTCGGAGCATACTTCTTTTACTACCATTTTACCGTACAAAAGAAGATAACCAAGACCAAAGATGATATTGCCGTCCTGACCAAAAACATCCATACGGGACTAATGGGGCAAAAATATAAAGGTTTTGACTCTAACTTTATGGCCTTCAGCAATTATTTGCCTTTTGATATAATACCTAAGGAGAGTGGCCTCGGTTACCAAATTCCGAACCGTTTCGACGGTAAAATGATCTTTTACGAAGCTGTCGGCAACCAACAGGAACGATTACTGTACTTCGGTTTATATAAAAACCAAAAGAAATATAAAGATGTTTATAAAGGTGTCAGTTCATACGTTATTTTGTTCACAAACTTAAAAAAACAAGAATGTATTGCTATGGCTCAAACTGACTGGAAAGAAATATCACCGCAATTTTTGGGACAGGAAGCAGCATACGTCAACATCAATTCACAACAAAATGGCTTATTTAATTTACAAAACTATATTTTGACCGACAATCCGGATGAAACAAAATACAAAACTTTTGACAGAGGTGTCGTTTCACGCAAGCCTCTGACAAAACAAGAAGCCGTAAATGCTTGCCGGTGTAAGGGCCGCAACTGCCGTTTTGCGCTGAAATTCTTATAACGTATAAAAGGAAGACCAAATGCATAAGCGCTTTTACATTTTCAGACACGGACAAAGCACTTATAACATCGCCGGTCGAACACAAGGACAAACAAATGATTCGGTATTGACCAGTTTGGGACGCAAACAAGCCGTCAATATCGGCCAACGCTTAAAAGACAAAAATATCGAGCTTATTATTTGTTCCCCGTTACGTCGTTCAAAACAAACGGCGGCTCTTGTTAATCAATCACTTAATGTTCCGATTATTGACGATATGCGCTTTATCGAGGTAGATGTCGGTATTATCGAAGGTATGCATTTTTCGGAAATTGAGCGGGATTATGCCGAAGAATATAAAAGATGGCGCAGTTCGGATATTCGTGATGATGATTTTCATTTTGAAGGTGGTGAAAGCAAACGAGAAGTACGCCAACGCGTTATGGAAGGTCTTGAGTACTATGTTCAAAATTCGCCGTTTACCAACATAGCTATTTCTTCTCACGGCATTATGCTTTCGCAGATTCTGGTTCAAGTAGGCTACAAACAACTTGAGATATCAAACGGAACGATTATTTGTCTGGAATATAATGACGGCATCTGGAAAATAACCGGTATATTATAAAACAAGCAGGTATATTATGAAAGAATACAAAATCTTTATGTACAGTGAGAGGATTTTCTCATCTATTTTCTTTAATAACGGTAAGATTGATCCCGTACGCTTAACCAAGCTATTAAATGAATTCGCCGAAGAAGGTTGGGTAGTCAAAGCGGTTGAACGTGAAAATCGCCGGACAATGCTGTTTTATTCGCGTGAATCATTTATGTTTGTTTTAGAGCGCGACAAATATTAAAATTCATATATGTAATAAGTATAATATTTTGAACCGAGAGAGACTTCTTTTTGCGGTTCTTTACCTTGTATCGGAAAGCGATTAGCATATGCGTACGCCCCTTTTTTGGCTTCACTGATACATTTATTTGACAATTTAGCCATTGTACTGGTCAGCAAGAACAAGAAAATAACATCGGCTTGAGAAATATCGGTATCAAAAAAATCCTGCCTACGGAATTTTACGTTTTTATACTTTTTGGCACGCAGACAGCTGACGGTATAAGGAATATATCCGTATTCAATACCTATAAAGGTATGCTGCGGAAATTGCTTAGCAAGCGGCAATAACAGCGATCCCCAACCGCTGCCCAAATCCATAATGACCTTTCCTTCTTTATTTTTAAGATATTCGGCAACATCTTTAAGCATGGCATCTTTAACTTTTCCGCATGAAGGTACCGGCGGCGAGGAGTGCATAAAACCGGAACTGACCGTGAAATAAGTAAAGACAATACTGACAACCAAAATCGCGACAATAATGACAAATAAAACAACTAAAGCCACAAAAAACAAAATTTCCATCAAACTTCGTCCTCTTCTTCCAAATCGCCTTTAAGATTATCCAAAAAGCGATTTTCCATTTTAACATACTGTTTCAACAACCATTTTGAACGCGTAATCAGCAAAACCGAAAACAGCAGCAAAACGAATATAACACGCGGATTTTCGGTTAAAAATTGATGCACGGCGGTAACGATAAAAAATGATACGACCAACATCCGAACACTGGTTAAAATAAGCAATAAAAGACGGTTCGAACGATTCGAAAACCACAAATCGGTGTAAATCTGCAACATTCTGTCTTTAGAAAGCAGGCCTTTAACTTTATCTTTGTTTTCCTGAAAGACTTCTTTTACGCGATCCGGCATGGCAAACATTGCTTTTTTCTCGGTACTTTCCGCCTCGGACACAACAGCTTCAATCTTTTCTTCGGTATTATCCGTTTTTTTGAATGAAATTTTATTGAACAGAATTTTTACTTTTTCCGAGAGCAAAGTATTCCAACCGACCAGACCTTTTAAGAACGGTGCCATTAATAAAAGTGTTATACCCGTTGTTACACCGCGAGCAAACCAATTCGGCAACCACAAAAGCATATACGGGCGTACCCATTTACCGACAAATATTAAAATTGCCGACAATATGATCGAAAACAGGAAAATACGAATAAATGTATTTTTGAAAAGTTCACGCCACAACTCATCTTCTTCCGAAGCCTTGGCATTGATTTTAGAGTTTTGATTAATATAAGTTAACCAATTCTCCGGCAATTGCTTTTCCAAAAACTGCTGCGCTTTTCCCGACGATTTTATCATAATCGGTGTCAAGAATGTCGTAATCACCGATACCGCAACAATAATCGGGTAAACAAAATCATCCAATACGCCAAGGCTCATCCCGAGCGAAGCGATAATAAAGGCAAATTCGCCGACTTGCGCCAATGAAAATCCGCAAGCCACTGCGGTTTTAAGGTTCTGCCCTGAAACAACAAAGCCGAAAATTGAAAAAGTTACCATACCGCACAAAACGACCAAGGTTATGACGATAATCGGATAAGCATAAGTGACAAACATTTCCGGATTAACCATCATACCGACGGTAACGAAAAACACCGCACCAAAGAAATCTTTCAGCGGTTTAATAACACCTTCAACCCGATGAATAACACTTGTTTCCGAAAGGATTGACCCCATAATAAATGCGCCTAAAGCCGAAGAAAATCCGAATGAAACCGCCAAATAGACCATTGTCAGGCATAGAGCCACCGCAAACAGCAGTAACATTTCATCATTCAAAAAGTCTTTCAGTTTGCGTAAAATCGTCGGGACAATATAGGTTCCGAAAACAAAGCATAATACCAAAAATGACAATAATTTAACAACGCTCATTCCGAGTTCGCCGCCGTTAAATCCTTGTCCGACAGCCACCGTCGGCAGCAATACGAGCAGCAAAACACCCATAATGTCTTCAATAACCAATACCCCGAAAACCAAATCGGTAAATTTTTGTTTTTTAATATTCAAATCATCAAATGCTTTGATAATAATGGTCGTTGATGACATCGAAATCATTGAACCGAGGAAGAAGCTGTCGGTCGTACTCCAACCGATAAGCATACCGACGTAATAACCGACAAACAGCATTAAAAAAAGATTTAGTACTGCGGTAATCAAAGCTGATTTACCCACGGCCAGCATTTTTTTGAAACTGAATTCCAGACCTAAGCTGAAAAGTAAAAAAATCACACCGATATCTGCCCATAAGCTTAAATTAGCTCTATCGGTCACGGTTGGCACAAAATTAAAAAACGGACCGGCTAAAATACCGGCCAACAAATAACCGAGCACCATCGGTTGTTTTAACTTTTTGAAAATCAGCGTTGTAATCGCCGCATAAACCGTAATTAACGTCAAATCAACAATCAATGGATGTAAACCGTTCATTCTAAAACCCCTCTGTTTTGAAAATTTATGCAAGCATTATAAATTTATTTGCTTTAAAAATAGTAAAACATCACCGATTTTTTTAAAATAAAACCGCTATATTGAGGCCTTATTTGATCTAATGTTATTGCAATGTGACGATGTGCTCCGGATAGGGTTTTAAATCTCGCAGTTTTTCTCTGAAAAACATCGGATATGCTTCATATTCGGCTAATTTATCAATAGGCAGCCAAACCATCTGTTCATCAACTGTATTATTACAGGTTTTACTATGGCTGTTCAATTGCCGTGTACCGCGCGATTTCATCAAAAAATAAAAGGTAATTTCATGACAAGATAAATCCTTAAGCATTCCGTCATCACGCTTAAAAAAATTCTCTTGAACAAACGCTAATCTGTCTATTTCATAAGCTATTCCGGTTTCTTCAAATACTTCGCGTAAAACTGCCTGTTCGGCCGTTTCGCCGAGTTCTATTGCACCGCCGATGGAATAGTAATAATTTTCCATTTCGTTTGTAGCAAATAAAACACAACCGTCCTCTATAATAATCGCCGCTGCACGCAAGCGAAAACGCCGTTTATCATCTGTTTGAAAACAAACATCATTTGAATACATTTTAATCGAATTAGATATCTTCATAGGTCAAAATCTTTCTTAATGTAACACGCTTAAAATAAAATATTTCGTTGCATTTGACAAGCAAAATAAATTTTACCGCAACCGACGATATCTTGACAACACTGTAAAATAAGCATATAGTTGACGACAATTTCATATAATTGTTTCACATTAATTATTTATGCTTATGGCTGAATTATTAGACTATCTCGGTTCTGCCGAATTCTTCGGAATTATGCTGTTGTCCGGCGGAACGTGCTTTTTGCTGGTTCCTAACTTTTGCAGTTGGTTTGCCGGTAATCCGCGACGTTTTTGGTTTCCACAACTGAAATACGATGACACCGATTTGCAATCTTTTACGCGAATCGCATTTATTGTCGGTTTGGTATTTATTATCAGCGGTGCCTTTGTTTGCTCCGTCGTTGATCCGCGCACTTCGGCAGGAATTTGTTGGATCCTTTTTGAAATGGTGTATCTGCTCTTTTCCGCCTGGTTGATAATCAAAACCATATTGCTGATAGCCATTACCGTTTCATCGATATGGAACTGGGCGGTACACGGAAAACCTTTATTCAAAAAAGAAAAAACTCAAAAGGGAGAAGCTTAACGGCATCTCCCTTTAATTTTTATAACAGCGCTCTTAAATTTTCGCATTTATTTATCCGTTATTTTAAGAAAAGCCGACAGACAATTTACTTCACGCTCGTATTCATAGCGCGTAAAAAGCGTAATATTTTCATCGGTCTGGCCGATAGAATGAATCAACGGACGATCAACATTTTTTAAGGCCTGCCTGAACAACGGATTTTGTGCCGCCGAAATATACAATTCATCAATAATTTCTTCATATTCGACGCTGCCACGCTTAATCGGCATACCTTGCCAATAAACATTACCTTCGTCCTGCCAGCGATAGTCACTCGCACCTTTCATAAAATAGGCATTGATACCGCTGTAAGCAAAAACGTACTTCTGCGTATCGGGATTTTTGAACTTCACACCCTGAAAGAAACCTTCTATACTTTGCAATTGAAAACCGCGAAACTCAAATGTATACGGAAACAAATTCGACAATATGCGAGACAAAGGTGATTTTATTTTTATGGCTACATTAATCCATTTATCACATTCGCCGATCAGTTCACCGGCAGCATCATAAATCGGCCGACCGGCACAAAACAGCTCCCCGTTAATTTCTTCAAGCGGCATTTGTTCAAACTTATATGTTTTCTTAAACTCTCTGAATTGTTTTAATTCGGATAACACTTTACTTTCAGTCATTATTTTCTCCGGCAAAATAAAGTTTAAGCGCTGTCAAAAAGGCATCAAAAAACTGTTCGGGATGCTGTTTAATAAGCTTTTGCAAATCCGGTACCGATATTTCTCTGATTTCGGCAACTTCACTCGGATCCGGCATAACCGGTGCATCTGAATGGGTAATAAACACATGATGAAAGGCTGTCTGTCGGCCTTCGCGAATAACCGGAAAAGCAACAACTTCTTTTTCTATCGGCGCGGTAGTACCGATTTCTTCTCGCATCTCACGTTGTGCTGCGGTTTGATAATCTTCACCGGCATCAACGTGTCCGGCCGCCGAATAAAGCCATTGCCCGCCGCCTTTCTTATGTGCGGCAATTTTTTGCATAATCAAATGACCTTTGGAGTTAAACACCAAAACCGCCGCAATGCGTATATATCTGTTCGGTTTCAGCGGTGTTCCGCGAATATGGGCGGCGATTACATTATCATTTTCATCAGCCAGTGAAACCATCGGTAAACCGGCAGCAATCAAAGCGTACGGCGTGGCATTTTCAGTCGTTAAATCATTAATATCAACCCAAACCGCCCCATTTGAATCCAAACCGTCACCGGATGTTTGCGGCTCACCTTTAATTTCAACATTATATAAAACCGCACTGTGTTGCAACACGCCTTTTTCATTACTTTGCGGCGTAAAATCCGCAAAAATAATCGATTTACGATGTTCGTTTTCCGCTTTTATAACTTCGCAGCCGGTTTCTTCAGCCATTTCACGTTTCAGCGTTTGCAAATAATCTTCACCTTTTTCCTGACTGCCGCCCGGCAAGTCATACAAACCTGTATAAGGACCGCGCGCTTTTTTAATCAGCAATATTTTACCGTCATGAATAACCGAACCATATACCCCGAAATGTGTTTTCGTCACATTTGGACTGCGCACCAAAATGTGCTTAAACCATTTTTCCTGAAAAGCAATCTGTGCCTCTATTTCTTCATCGGAAATTGTCATATTTTCCGGCACAACAATTAATTTATCATCATTATCATCGGTGCGATGAACCACCGCCACACATTTTCCGACAAACGCGTCAACCGGCTTATCAATGCCTAAAATATACGCATCCAGCTCTTCGCCGTCACCGGAAACCGTATATGATAAATATCCGTAATTGACCGGATATTCATAGTTAAATTTCGGATGTCGGCTCCCCAACGGTCGATCGGTTTTAACCAATACGGTTTTGCCGATATATTGAAAATTTGTCGTATTATACAACACAACCGGATATTTATCGGCATCATCCCATGGTTCATAATTTTTCAAAAGCGTATCAAATGCGTTTTCATCAATAAACAAAGCTGTTTTATCTGTTTTTGTACGCTCAAGAAGACGATTTCTGGCTGTACGCAAATCACAACTTACCGCGTGAAAAACCACATTATCCGTCAGCGTTTTTGCCCATTCGTAATACTCTTTTCTTTTATCATGCGACCAAAATCCGTAGTCCATAATAACATCTTGACCTCGGCGAATATATTTTTCCGCTTCAGTTCTGATATAATCATCAACTTCTTTATATTTTGCCGCAAAATCATCCGGATTTCGGCCATAACGCTCAAGCATAATATCGTCATGTGTCAAACGAACTGCCGGCAAAATTTTTTCCAACTGCTTGGCAACAGTTGTTTTTCCGAAACCTATAAAGCCGTGCATAAGATGAATTGTTGCCATTGCTTTTCCTAAAATTCAAAAGATACCTGTCAGTATACAGGCGTTTTTGAAAATTCCAAGCGTTTTTAACGGTTAATAAACCGCAAAACATTATTCCCTTAGCGTTTGAAATATAATATTTATGATTATATAAATCGGTCCTGAAATTCGGTAAGGAGGCATCATGAAACTTGCAATATTTGAAAAAATTAATCTTAAAGCCGTTATTTGCATTGTGCTTTGCGCTTTTTTAGGCGTGGCCTATTGGTATTATCAACTGCCAAATTACCAATTTAAGAATGACAGTATTCCGGTTTCGCAAATAACCGAAATTAAAGTTCCGCAGCCTTCCTTAAAACCGGAACCGATATATGTATATTTCAACAACCCTGTGGCTAATCTCAATAAAATCGGCAGTGATATTGCGAAAGACATTAAGCTTTATCCGGCCGTCAAAGGTCAATGGCAGTGGTTGAGTGATACCTGCCTGAGTTTTCAGCCGGAAACAAGTTTAAGCCCGGATACCGAATACCAAGTAACTCTGATGCCGGAAGTTTTCAGCCCGAACATAAAAGTAAAAGATACCGAATTTTCTTTCAAATCGCCGGCATTTCAGGGACAAAATATCCGCAGTGAGTTCTACGAAAATCCGCAAAACAGCGATAAAGCAGTGGTAGCAACATTTTCCTTCAATTATCCTTTGGATCCGCAAAATATTGATGATAAAATCAGCATTACCGCTGTTGACGGTTCAAACTACGGTTTTACCTACAAACTGGATGAAGAAAATACGCTTCTGCACATTATCTCTGATCCGGTCAAAATCACCTCTCAAGAAAATTTTGCCACCATTACCGTTGACGGCGTGGCAAATATCTACAATAAAAAACCTCTGAAAGACAAAATCACCGCTAAAGTCAAAATTCCGAGCAGCAGCACTTTCTTTCAGGTTAAATCAATATCTTCGAGCATAACGCGTAACAGTGCCGATAATGATAACCCCGAACAAATCGTTGCCATCGGTTTTTCAACGGCCGTCAATTCGGAAAATTTGCAAAATAACTTTGATTTATACTTCACTCAAAAAGACTGTTTTGATACCCGTACCGCGCTGGCAAACAACAAAACCGACACATTAAATCTGCAAAAATTGAATATTAAAGAAGTGCCGGTTAATAACGGAAATAAAAAAACACATATTTTCAAATATGATGAAATCAAACCATTCGGCTGTCTGATTGCCGTTATTAAAGGCGGTTTAACCTCATCCGAAGGGTATGTACTGTCGCAAGATATTGTTTCCGCCGTCGAGTATGCCGGTTATCCGCGTGAGGTTAATATTGCCGCTTCCGGCGCTATTTTGCCGCTCAGCGGTAATCACGAAGTTGCTTTTGTTACGCGGGGTGTAACTAACTTACATATTAAAGTTGCGCGTATTGTCGAAGATAATCTTAATCATCTGGTTACCCAAACATCCGGTGATTTTGCGCATCCGTTTTTCACGCATTATGATTTTGATGAAAGCAATATTTCCGAAATTTTCGAGAAAAATCTTGCCATAAACCTGAGCCATCCGGCTAAGGCAAACTATTCTTCCCTGGATTTAAACGAGTATTTCAAAAATCGCAAAGGCGTATTCTTTATTCGTGCACACGGGACATCTGCCGAAGATTATTACAGCAATACCGATACGCGTCTAATCGTGATTACCGATTTAGGTATTGTCGTTAAAGATGATGTTGACGGTCAGCATAATATTTTTGTATCAAATGTTTCCAAAGGCGCACCTGTTGAGGGCGCAACGGTTGAAGTTTTAGGCAAAAACGGCTTACCGATTTTGACAGCTCAAACCGATGAAAACGGCATGGCCGCTATTCCGGATTTCAGCAATTTCAGAAACGATAAAGAAGCCGTCGTTTATAAAATCAGTAAAAACGATGACTTGTCATTTTTACCGATTAATCAAAGCGACCGTCGCTTAAATCTGTCACGCTACGATGTCGGCGGACAATATGATGAAAAACAAGGCGAATACAACCTCAAAGCCTCTGTTTTCAGTGACCGCGGTATTTATCGTCCGGGTGAAACCGCTGATTTCGGCATAGTCTTGCGTCAAAACGATTTAACGGTACCGGCACAATTACCGCTGATTATCGAAATAACCAATCCGAACGGCGATTTGGTTGCCAGACAAGACATTAAAACCGATAATTTAGGTTTAATGTCGTATGAATATGATATTGCTCAAACCGCACCGACCGGTATTTATTACATCAATTTATACGTCAAAAACAAAGACACCAATTATTTTATCACTTCCGCGTCATTTAAGGTGGATGAATTTATGCCGGATAATCTGCGCATAAAGGCCGCTTGGCAAGATGCGCCGGCTAAAGGTTGGACCACCGCCAAAACAATAACGGCGGCCATTGATCTGCAAAACCTGTACGGTACACCGGCTGTCGGCAATGAAATCAAAGCTTCGTATACCTTAACACCGACGATTTTCCGCTTTAAGGAATATGCCGGTTATGTATTTTTGGCACCGCAAACCGATCCTAATCATCGGCGCGAAACTTTCAAAAATAACTTGGAAACGGTTAAAACCGATGATAAAGGTCAGGCTCTATTGAATGTTGATATTTCACAATTCGAATTCGGTCCGTATGAGCTGCGCTTATTTATCGACGGTTTAGAAAACGGTAGCGGTCGCGGTGTTAAAATATCTCTGTCGGCACTTGCTTCCGAAAACGATTTTCTAATCGGCTGGAAAGCAAAAGATGATTTGAATTATATTCATAAAGATTCACCGCGAGAAGTAGATTTTGTCGCCTTAAATAACAAATTGGAGGCTATCGACAAAAATGATTTAATCTTAAAAGTCCTGCGCCGTGAAACTGTTTCCGATCTGGTCGAAATGCCAAACGGAACTTACGGTTATAAAATGGTTCAAAAAGAAACCGAATTATCACACCGAAAGTGGTCTGTTTCTGCCGCGCATACAACAGAAGCATTAAAGACTGACGAAGCCGGCGATTTTGCCCTGCAAATTGAAACATCCGACGGTAAACTTTTGGCCAAAGTAGAATGGTCGGTTGCCGGTGTCGGTAATATCACCGGCCAAATTGATAAAAACGCTAATTTGGGCTTAAAATTAAACCGCACGGAATACACGGCCGACGATGAAATAGAAATGCAAATTTTAGCACCTTACACAGGCTATGGCTTGATAACAATCGAACAAGATAAAGTCTATGCCTATAAATGGTTCAAAGCCGATACGTTGGCTGGTATTGAAAAAATCAAGCTGCCGAATACGGTAGAAGGCAACGCTTATATCAATGTCGCTTTATTCCGCGATTTAAACTCCCGCGAAATTTATATGTCGCCGATGAGTTATGCCGCTGTTCCTTTTGCAATTAATAAGGAAAAGCGCAAACTCGATATTGATTTAAATGTACCGACATCGGTTAAATCCGGTCAAGAGCTGATTATTAAATACAAAACAAATCAAAATGCCAAAATCATACTTTACGGCGTTAATCAGGGAATTTTACAGGTTGCGCGTTATAAACTTCCTGATCTGTTGGATATTTTCCTACCTAAAAAGGCTTTGCGCGTTGTTACGACGCAGATTATGGATTTGATTATGCCGGATATGCGACTTTTGCGCACCTTATCCGCAAGCGGCGGCGATGACAGTTATGACGCCCTCGCTTTAGATAAAAACTTAAATCCTTTTGCTCGTAAAAACAGTAAACCGGTTGCCTTTTGGAGCGGCATTTTATCGAGCAGCCCTGAAGCAAAAGAATATCGCTATAAAATTCCTGATGAATTCAACGGTGAAATCAAGGTAATGGCCGTTGCCGTATCTGCCGATAAATTAGGCAGTACCGAAAAAGCGGTTAAAGCCCATGGCGATTTTGCAATACTGCCATCCGGTCCGCTTGATGTTGCACCGCAAGACGAATTTGTGATCAGCGTAACTGTCGGCAATATGGTCGAAAATTCCGGCAACAACTATCCGGTTGAAGTGCGTGTTGACCATATTGACGGTTTCGAGCTTACGGGTGCGCAATCGCAAACCGTAACCATTGCCGAAAACGGCGAAGCAACCGTTAAATTCGGTTTTAAGACTTTGGCAAATCTCGGGGCTAAAGAAATTATCTTTACGGCTCAAAGTGTGAAAGATAAAAACCTTAAATCTAAGGTAACCTATCCGTTGAGTATTCGTCCGTCAACGCCTTACAGCAGTAAATTCCAAATGGGACACGAACGCTCGAAATTTACTTTGAAAAATATCGAAAACCTCTATCCGCAGTACCGCGTACAGCAAATTTCGGCCTCAAGCTCACCGTTGGTTTTGGCTTCCGGTCTGTTTGAATATTTGGATAAATTCCCGCACTATTGCACCGAGCAAACTGTCAGCAAGGTATTTCCGGCAATTGAGCTTTTGTTTAAATATCCGGAACTGATTAAAAAAATTGATGTTTATGCCCTGTTTAATGACGCTTTAGCTAAATTGCAAGAACGTCAGACCATTGACGGCGGTTTCAGTGCTTGGAATGTTTCGGCGGCAAAAGCTGATCCTTACGCATCAATATTTGCCACGCATTTCTTGGTTCGTGCCAAAAACTACGGCTTTAATGTACCACAAGGCATGCTTAACCGCGCTTTGGCTTATTGTGCCGAAAAAGCCGGACAGCGACCGCTTAATCATAATGACTTTTTGCCGACCTATGCCGCTTATGTCTTGACCTTAAATGGTACGGTAACTTCAAATTACTTGTTGAATTTGGAAGAATATTATAAGCAATATGATAAAAAAGAATGGCAAAACAGCTTAGCTGCTTCGTTTATGGCCGCATCGTATAAGATGTTGCAAAACAACAAAAAAGCCGATAGCCTGATTGATGAATATAAAGAAATCGATGATCCGTTGAAAAATGCCGTAAATGCTTATTTAACGGCAGCACATTTCCCGCATTTATTTGCCGATAGCGGTGCGCGCAAGATAAAAGCTTTGCTCGACGGGCTGTCAGACGGTAATTGGACAACATCATCGGCAGCTTGGTCAACCTTGGCCTTAGCGGCAACCGAGGCTAAAGAAAATGATCAAAGCATTTTATTCAACGGTCAGAAAGCCGAACAATTAACACCTTTCCCGACGGCTGATTTTACCGCGCAAACGCCGCAAGTAACCGTTTCGGCCGATACACCGTTTTACTATATCGTCAGCCAACTCGGCTTTTTGCAAGACAGTAATGTTAAAGCCTTAGCCGACGGTATGGAAGTCCAAAAGACGATATACAATCAAAAAGGTGAAGAGGTTACATCTGCCAAACTCGGTGAAGAACTGACCGTTGTCATCAACTGTCGCGGTCTGCAAAAAGAAAACATCCGCGACGTGGCAATTGTCGATTTATTATCCGGTGGTTTTGAAGTTGTCAGTAATTCGCTGAACACCCCTTGGACCGTTGATACAACCGAAGTCAGAGAAGATCGGGTAATAGTTTATCTGACGGTAACCCCGCAAAACAGTGAAATTCGCTATAAAGTCAAAGCCATCGCATCCGGTTCGTTTACCGTTCCGCCGACATTTGCTTCGGCTTTATACCAACCTTTGGTCAGAGCAAATTCTGCCACAGCCGCGATTCGGATAGATGAATGAACTGAAAAATAAAATCAAAACGCTATTTTCTCGTCCGCTTACCAAAGCGTTCGGTATACTGCTTTTGGTGCTTGCAGCCGTCTATATATTTACGCCTAAACCGCAATTGTATGAAACTTATAATTTTTCATCGGCGGTATATGATAAAAACGGTAAACTCTTAAAATTATCGTTGAGTATAGATGATAAGTACCGCTTATTTACGCCGATTGAACAAATTCCCGATGAAGCCGTTAAGGCTCTGCTGCTCTATGAAGATCGCGGATTTTACTATCATTTCGGTATTAATCCGCTCAGTATTTTTAAGGCTGTTATACAAATGGCCGGCGGCGGGCGAAAACGCGGAGCTTCAACCATAACAATGCAGGTTGCCCGCATTATTTTTCATATCGATTCGTCAACCATCGGCGGCAAAATCAAACAAATGCTGCGCGCTCTGCAAATTGAAATGTTTTATTCCAAACAAGAAATTCTGGAAGCCTATTTTAATCTTGCGCCTTACGGCGGAAACATCGAAGGGATCGGTGCCGCTTCGCTGATTTATTTTAACAGCCGTGCCAAACAATTACACTTACCGCAAATAACGGCATTAACGGTTATTCCGCAAAATCCGGAAAAACGCTCGTTACTGACAACCACCGGTCGTCAAAACAATGCGGTTGCCGGCAAAAGATTAGGCAAAATGTGGCAAAAAAAATATACGCATCCGGAAAATGAATATCTGGATTTACCGCAAGCATCCGGCGTTTATTTACCTAATGAAGCACCGCATTTTGTGCGCCGCATATTACAAAAACATCATGGCGAAACCATAACCACACTTGATTTGAATTACCAACATCAAGCCGAGGAAATCGTACATAAATACATACGCGAACACCGTTCTAAAGGGGTTTATAACGCGGCGGCGCTGATTATTGATGCCGATACGGCCGAAATTAAGGCTTACATCGGTTCAAACAATTTTTATGATGCTCAAATTCAGGGACAGGTTGATGGTGTAACCGCTTTACGCTCGGCCGGTTCGGCGCTTAAACCGTTTATTTATGCCATAGCTCTGGAACAAGGCCTTATTCACCCGCGCACCATGCTTAAAGACGTGCCTAAAAATTATGGTTTGTATACCCCTGAAAATTTTGACCGCTCTTTTTACGGTATGATAGATGCGACACAAGCCCTTATTTTGAGCCGCAACATTCCGGCGGTCGATTTACTACTTAAAATCGGACCGAACAGCTTTTACGAACTTTTACAAAAAAGCGGCGCTCGTAACTTACGCTCGGCGGATTTCTACGGCCTTGCCATGGCTTTAGGCGGCGTTGAAATTTCGATGCAGAATTTAGTCGAATTATATGCCATGCTTTACAATAACGGCCAATATAAACCTTTGCGCCTTACGAAAGATGATATCGCACCGGCAGCACAGCTTTTAATGCCGGAAGCTGCCTACATTACTCTTGACATGTTAACCGAAAACAAACCGACCGACCGTGCGGTAAACAGTTTTTCCGCACAAAAAAACGATTACCCTGTTGCTTGGAAAACCGGAACTTCTTATGGTTTTAAGGATGCTTGGAGCGTCGGTGTCGTCGGCCATTATGTTGTGGCCGTTTGGATAGGTAATTTTGACGGTACGCCCAACAGCGCATTTGTCGGACGCGATATTGCCGCTCCGTTGTTTTTCAGACTTGTTCGTAATCTTGCAAAACAAACCGACATTCCGCAGCAATTAAAATCACCGACCGGCTTAAATCTGTCCGCAGTTAAAGTTTGTCGTGATACAGGCGATATTGCGACCGATGACTGCCCAGAAACCGTTATGACCTATTTTATACCGAATATAACCACCGCAAAAGTCTCGAATATTGCCCGTAAAATTCCGATAGATGTTAGAACCGGTTTGCGCGCCTGCCGCCATACGCCGCCGTCTACGGTTATGAAAAGTTTTAATTTTTGGCCGTCCGATGTATTACAGGCCTATGCCAAAGCCGGTATATATTTACGCAAACCGCCGGAATTTAATGAAAACTGCTCGGTTGTCGATATCTTTAACCAAGGCAATCCGCCGCAAATATTACTGCCAACCGACGGAACACGTTTTATGTTGCGCTCTCATCAATTAAATAATGAGAAAATAACCTTAAAAGCCTCTATCGATGCTGATGCCGAGAAAATTTACTGGTTTATCAATAACCGTCTGGTCGGCGAAACAAATGCCGGAAAAATATTGGAGGCCAAACCGGTTATAGGTGTAAACGAAATCAAAGCTATTGATAATTTAGGCAGAGCATCGGTTATCAAAGTAACGGCAACTTTGGTTGATTAATTTAATGTTTATGCATCGATACCATATCGATTAAAATTACCGTCGTGTGCCTGATTAATCCTGCCGCCCATTTAAAAATCAAAATACCGCCTAAACAACCGACAGCGGCATCTAAGTAAACAATATTGGCATATTTTCCGACCATAAGCGCGGCAATAGCCAAAATTGACGTTAAAGCATCGGCTAAAATATGATAATATGCCGCTTTGAAATTATAATCATGATGATGTTCGGCTTCT
>CAMVHF010000026.1 GCA_947167235.1 uncultured Alphaproteobacteria bacterium | reverse complement strand
GGAAAATACTTAAAAAACGTTGATTTTATTCGAAATACGAGTTAATTTTCTTTGATGAAGGCAGTCGGATAGCTGCGTCTTGGAATGGAAAATCCAAAGATGAGGAAAGTCCGGGCTTCACGGGAACAAGATACCAGATAACGTCTGGCTGGAGAAATCCACGGGAAAGTGCCGCAGAAAATTACCGCCGAAACTTGTTTCGGTAAGGTTGAAAAGGCGAGGTAAGAGCTCACCGCGCGGGCAGCAATGTTCGCGGCATAGGTAAACCCTATCTGATGTAAGACCAAATGAGGAGGCTTCGATTATGTCGAATGCAAGGAGAGTTCCCGCTCCGCTCCAGAGGTAGGTCGCACCAGCCGGATGGCGACATTCGGCGTAGATGAATAGCTATCGCACAAATCTTTGCCGTTTATCGGTAAAGCAAATAAGTGTACAGAACTCGGCTTACAGATTGCCTTCAAAATATTTTTACGGGAGTGTAAAATGCAAAAAACATTAAAAAACAGCGTTGAAATCAGCGGAATAGGCTTGCACAGCGGATGTGAAAGCAAACTGGTTTTTCATCCGGCGCCGGAAAATTCAGGTATTGTGTTTGTGCGTTCCGACTTGGCCGATAACAATATTTTTCCGGCTTTGTACGGTAATGTTGTCGATACGCGCAATTGTACCTGTTTAGGAAATGCCTCCGGCCAAATTGTCAGCACAATCGAGCATATTATGGCAACTTTAGCCGCCCTCGAAATCGATAATGTCCGTATCGAGGTCAGTAATCCGGAAGTGCCGATTATGGACGGCAGTGCCAAAATGTTTTTTGATATTTTGAAAAATGAACCTTTGCAAGAACAAAGCGCTCCACGTAAAATCTTGAAAGTTATGAAAACAGTTGAATTTAAGGACGATAAAGGTAATTACATCCGTTTATCGCCGGCCGAATCGCTTAATGTGCATTTTATAATCGATTTCCCGTCGAAAATTGTCGGTCATCAGGAATTTAAGGGGACAGTTACGCAAGATTTATTTGCCGAAAAAATTGCACCGGCCAGAACTTTTTGTGAAAAATATCAGGTTGACTATCTGCGCTCAATCGGTTTGATTAAAGGCGGAAGTTTGGAAAATGCCGTCGTGTTGGACGGTGAAACCATCTTAAATGAAGGCGGTTTCAGAGTGGAAAACGAATGCGTTAATCATAAAACGCTTGATTGTATAGGCGATATGCTGACTTCGGGATATGCCGTGAAAGCCGATATCAAGGCTTTTCATACCGGTCACTTCCATAATAACGAAATTTTGAAAGTGCTGTTTGCCGATAAAGATAATTATCAAATAATTGAGGAATAGAAAATGAAAAAACAATTCGGATTGCTATGTGTACTTTTGTTGTTATCTGCGTGCGCTTCGCATGATAAAGATATGGAAAACGCTTCGGCCGAAGAACTCTACAATGCGGCTTTCGAAGATTTGGAAGCAACCAGATATAAAAAGGCGGCCGAGGGTTTTGAAAAGGTCGAAACCGAACATCCTTACTCGCAATGGGCGGTAAAATCTAAGCTGATGGAAGCTTATGCTTATTATAAAGACGAAAAATACGATGATGCTATTATGGTTTTAGACCGCTTTATCAAATACCATCCGGGAAACGAGCATATCGATTATGCTTACTATATGAAAGGTATTTGTTATTATGACCAAATTGCGGCGGCCGATAAAGACCAGGGCAATACCGCAAACGCCGAAGAAGTTTTTGAGCGTTTGATTGCTTTGTATCCGGATAGCAAATATGCCGAAGATGCTCGCGGCAAAATTAAATTAACCACCGATTATCAGGCCGGTCAGGAAATGATTGTCGGCCGTTACTATCTGAATGATAATAACTACTTATCGGCTTTAAATCGTTTCAATGTAGTGTTGGAAGAATACCAGACAACCATTCAAATCGAAGAAGCCTTATATCGTGAAGTCGAAATTTATGCCATTTTGGGTATGAACCAGTATGCCAACGGCTATTATAAAATTTTGAAAGACAATTATCCTGAAGGCAAATGGACGGCTAAAGCCGCTAAAGTTATAGAAAAAATCGGCGTTAAAGATGTTAAAAAATCAAGTGATGTGGCCGATTTAATCAAAAAGAACGATAGTTCGGAAAAAACTGCCGAAGCCAAAGAAGAAAAAGGCTGGTTCAGCCGCTTATTCGGTTCGGATAAAACCGATGAAAAAGCCGAGGAAGTAAAAGCCGAAGCTAAGGCAGAAGCTGAAGAAGTTAAAGCCAAAGGGGGCGAAACGGTTGATGAAGTTGAGGCTAAACCGGAAGAAGCCAAAGAAGAAAAAAGTTGGTTCAGCCGTTTATTCGGTTCGGATAAAACCGATGAAAAAGCCGAGGAAGTAAAAGCCGAAGCTAAGGCAGAAGTTGAAGAAGTTAAAGCCGAAATAACCGAAGAAGTTGTTGAAACGAAAGCCGAAATCGAAGACAAAGTTACCGTCGAGGTTGAAGAGGTAAAAGCCGAAGTTGCCGAGAAGACCGATGAAATTAAGGCAAAACCTGAAGAAACTAAAGAAGAAAAAGGTTGGTTCAGTCGCTTATTCGGTTCGGATGAAAATGAGGAAAAAACCGAAGAACCGAAAAACGAAACTTTTATGAGCGTTTTCGGTTTTGATAAATCCGAAGAAAAGGCCGAAGAAGTTAAGGAAGACGCCAAACCGACCGTTCAAGTCGAAGAGGTTAAAGAAGAAATTGTTGTTGAAGAAACAGCCGAAAAGGTAGCTCAGACTGCTAAAAGTGAAGTCGGCGATATTATTTCAACGACCAAGAAAGGCAAAAAATAATGCTGAAGTCTTTATCAATTAGAAATGTTGTTTTGATTGATAAATTAGATTTGGATTTACAGCGCGGGTTTACGGTGTTTAGCGGTGAAACAGGCGCCGGTAAATCTATTTTGCTTGATTCGGTCGGGTTGCTTTTAGGACAGCGCGCCGATATTTCGATGATCCGAAACGGTTGTGACAAACTTTCTGTCAGCGGTATATTCGAAGTGGCCGATAAAACCGGAGAGCTGGCAACTTTATTGCATGAGCACGGGATAGATTTTGACGGCGAAATTATCGTGATGCGTTCGCTGAGTTCGGACGGACGCGGCAAAATATTCTTAAATGACCAGCCGGTTACGCAGAAATTGTTAAAAGAAGTCGGCTCATATTTGGTCGAAATTCACGGACAGTTTGATAATCAGGGGCTTTTGAACCCGGCAACGCATTTAAAAGTTTTGGACAGTTACGGCGATTATGATGATGCCTTGAAAAATATGTATGAGGCTTATTGGAACTATAAAAAAGCAAGAGTTCAGCGCGAAACGGCCGAAAATGAAATACAAAATGCCCGTACGGAAGAAGAAAGTTTGCGCCATTGGGTGGATGAATTTTCAAAAATAAAACCGCGTGTCGGTGAGCTTGAAGTGCTGGAACAAAAACGTCAGGAAATGATGAATGCCGAAAAGCTTTTGGATAATTTCAGTGCGGCGTATAAGGCTTTGAACAATCCTAATATCAGTGTACGTGATTCTTTGCGTCAGGCTCAGGTTGCCGTTTCACACGTTAATGCCATTATGCACGATAAATACAGCGATATTTATGAGGTTTTGGATACCGCGCTGGTTAATATTGAAGAAGCAAACGAGCAAATTGAGAGCGCTTCGCATGAAATCAGTTTGAACCAGAGCGATATCGATGCGGTGGAAGAACGTTTGTTCTGCCTAAAAGATTTGGCACGTAAGCATCATACAACGGTTGAAGAATTGCCGGAAGTGTGGCAAAGCTTAGAGAGTAAACTGGAAAGTCTTGAACACGGCGAGAATGACCTGTTGGCTTTGCAGAAAGCTGAAAAACAGGCTTATGAGAACTATGTTCATAAGGCACATACGGTACACGAAGAACGGATGGCGGCTGCCTCTAAATTGGATAGAGCCGTAATGACCGAGTTGCCGGACTTAAAAATGGAAAAGGCAAAGTTTGTAACGCAAATTACGGTTAAACCGGAAGATGATTGGAACGCTGACGGTATGGACGAAGTTTGCTTTATGGCTTCGACGAATCCGGGGACACCGGTCGGTGCGTTAAATAAAATTGCTTCCGGTGGCGAATTGGCTCGTTTTATGCTGGCCTTGAAAGTTAATTTGGCACAAATTTCGTCGGTTGATACGATGATATTTGATGAGGTTGACACCGGCGTCGGCGGGGCTACGGCTCAGGCTGTCGGTGAGCGATTGGCCAAACTGGGTGAAAAAGTTCAAGTGTTTGTCGTTACACATGCGCCGCAGGTTGCCGCGCGCGGAACACAGCATTTCAAGGTGGCTAAAACCACTGAAAATAATGTGACGACAACTGATGTTTATGCTCTTGATGCGACCGCTAAACTCGAAGAAGTTGCGCGTATGTTATCCGGTGAACAAATTACCGATGAGGCCAGAGCCGCTGCACAAGTATTAATCGGAGGATAAATGCCGAATATTCAGCATGGGATTGAAGTCATTAAGGCTAACGTCAAAATTGCTCCGGTTAATCCCGGAGTTTATCGTATGTTGGATAAAGACGGTAAAGTTTTGTATGTCGGTAAAGCCAAAAGCATCAAAAAAAGAATCGTCGCTTACACGCATTTTGACCGCTTACCGGATCATATTAAGCGCATGGTCGCCGAAGTCGATAAAATGGAATTTATCATTGTCGAAAATGAAGCTCAGGCTTTGTTGATGGAAAATGATTTAATCAAAAAATTAGAGCCTAAATATAATATTTTGCTCAAAGACGATAAGACTTTCCCGCATTTGATGATAAATGTGAAAGAGGATTTTCCGGCACTGCGTAAGAGCCGCGGTGCCCGCAAAGACAAATGTAAATATTTCGGCCCGTTTGCCAGTGCGACAGCGGTTAACGAAGTTATGGATATTATTCAAAAAACGTTCAGACTTCGTTCGTGTCGTGACAGTGTTTTTTTGCATCGTGACAGGCCGTGTATGCTGTATCAGATTAAGCGTTGCAGTGCGCCGTGCGTTCAAAAAATAAGCCGAGAAGACTATCACAAAACGGTAGATGACGTTGTGGCATTTTTAGAGGGTAAAAATACCGATTTGAAAGAAAAATGGTCTGCCGAAATGCAGGCGGCAAGTGAAGCACTAAATTATGAATTGGCTTTGATTTTGCGCGATAAGATTAAAACTTTAAGCAGTATTCAGAGCGGCTATAAAGTTGAATATGCCGATATTATGTCGGCTGATGTAATCGCGGCGATTAAGCATAAAGGCGTGGTTTGCGTGCAGATTTTCTTTATCCGTTCGGGGCAAAATTGCGGTAATATTCCGTATTTCCCAAAGCACGTTGATGATATGACAGAAGCCGAAATTTCAGAAGCATTTATCAGCTCGTTCTATGCCGAACATGAGCCGCCGAAAGAGATTTTGATGTCGGAAGACTTTGATAACAGAGCCTTTTTGGAACAGGCACTGGGGACATCAATACGCTGTTATCAGAAGGGTAATAAGGCGCATTTGATTGAGCGCGCCAAAGAAAATGCCAAAGCTTCCGTTGAGCGCAAATTGGCCGAAAGTGCCAGTGTCGAGGCGAATTTGTTTGAGATGCAGCAATATTTCGGTCTGCCACGCATACCGCAACGTATCGAGATTTATGATAACTCGCATAATCAGGGAAGTTATGCCGTAGGCGCCATGGTGGTGGCAACACCGGCCGGTTTTGATAAAAAATCGTATCGGACTTTTAACATCAAATACACCGAAAATACCCATGACGACTTCGCCATGATGAAAGAGGTTCTGGTACGGCGTTTTGAACATATATCCGACGAGAACCGTCCTGATGTGATTTTGCTCGACGGCGGGGTGGGACAATTACACGCCGTGCATGAGGTTTTGGCTCCATACGACTTAACGGGAATTACGATCATAGCCATTTCTAAAGGTCCGGACCGTAATGCCGGTAAAGAATTTTATCATATTCTGGGGCGCGAGAGTTTTGATTTACCATATCGCTCGCCGATAGCTTTTTATATGCAAAATCTGCGTGACGAAGCACATCGTTTTGCTATAGGAACGCACCGTAAAAAGCGGGCAAAATCCATATTCAAATCGCAAATTGATGACATCGAGGGAATCGGCGGCAAACGCAAGCGCGATTTATTGAACTTTTTCGGATCGGTCGAACAAATCAAAGGGGCAACGCTTTCCGATTTAATGAAAGTTGATGGAATCAGTAAAAAAATAGCGGAAAAAATATATAATTACTTTCATAATTAAAAAAACAGGTATATTGTAACAGAAAAGTAATCTTAAAATAAGGGGGCTAAAGTGTATAATGTACCTAATATTTTGACAATTTCCAGAATTGCATTGATTCCGTTTATTTTCTTGTCCATTTTTTTTACCTCAAGCAGTTACGCAATTTTAGCACTGATAATGTTTATTGTTGCGTCTATTACTGATTATTTGGACGGCTATTTGGCGCGTGCTTGGAATGAAACATCCGCATTCGGTCGTCTGCTTGATCCGATTGCCGACAAGCTTTTGGTGGCAACGGCATTGGTGGTTATTTTAGCAAAAAAAGATTTTATGAATTGCCCTTATACGGTTATTCCGGTGTTCGTGATTTTATGCCGTGAGATTTTAGTTTCCGGGTTGCGTGAATTTTTGCGCGAAGTTAATGTCGGCTTGCCGGTTACAAAATTGGCAAAATGGAAAACCGCTTTCCAAATGATTGCTTTGGGAATGATGCTCGGTAAAGATGTTCATCAAAACTGGAGTTACTTGGGAGAATTTTTACTTTGGGTTGCTGCTGTTTTGACCTTTATTACCGGTTATCAATATTATCAAAAAAGCTTGGACTATGTTCGCTCTGAAGAGGCTAAAAAGGTCAAAGTGGTTAAAGAAGTTGTTGTCGAAGCTAAGGCAGTTACAGAGCCGTCTAAACCGGCCGCCGTTAAAAAGGCCGCAACAAAGAAAACGGCTGCCAAAACTTCTGCCGCAAAGAAAACTTCAAGCAAAAAAACAACTGCCAAAAAATCGACAGCCGCAAAGAAAACTACTGCCAAAAAGGCATAAATTCGGTCAATAAATTATGGTTAAAGATTGCGCGCATATATTGGTTGTTGATGATGACTTGCGTTTGCGCTCGCTTTTGCAACGCTATCTGCAGGAAAACGGATATGCCGTGTCTTGCGCCAAAGATGCTGAAAATGCCCGTATGTTTTTAGCTCAATATGTTTTTGATTTGCTGATCGTCGATGTGATGATGCCAAATGAAACCGGTTTGGAATTTTTGCAAAAATTACGTTCGGATAATGATGTGCCGGCGATTGTTTTAACGGCAATGGGTGAAACTCAAGATCGGATAACCGGCTTGGAAGCAGGTGCAGATGATTATTTGCCGAAACCTTTTGAACCGAAAGAGTTACTGTTGCGCATCAATAATATTTTGCGTCGCGTTCCTAAAACGAGCTGTGAAACTTCAAAGATTTTACATTTCGGTGAATGTTCGTTTGATTTGGAAACTAAAGAATTGCGGCATAATACCAACGGAATTATCCATATCACACCGGTCGAACAGTCAATTCTTTATATTTTGGGACAGAAAAACGGTCAGATATTTACGCGTGAAAAATTGGCAGAAATGATGGGCGTAGAACAAAGTCCACGCTCGATTGACGTACAGATTACCAGACTACGTCGCAAAATCGAAACAGATTCAAAAAATCCGCGCTACTTACAAACAGTGCGCGGTAAAGGTTATATGTTATTAACGAAATAGGAGAACACCATGCATATTAAATTTCCGGATAGGGTTGAAAGTTTGCTTTCTTATCTTAAGCGCAAATGTTTGCCGAAAACGTTGTTTTTCAGAACAATGTTGTTGATTTTTATACCGCTTATTTTGGTACAAGTCGTTTCTATTTATGCCTTTTGGGATGGCAACTGGCAACGTGTCGGTCGTCGTCTGTCTGAAAATCTGGCTTCAAATATGGCTTTTGTTATTCAAATGCACAATGATAATACGGCCGATTTTGAACGCGTTAAAAGTGTAGCTTCTTCTCTTTACGGGTTGGATGTTACATATTACGACAATGAAGCTAAACATTCCGTTTGGCGTGAAAATAAGAAAAACAGCCCTTTTGTAACCGGATTTTTGAATGCGGCTTTGCATAAGCAATTTCCGATTGCCAATACCGAGATTTTCTTGAAACAACATCATTCACACTTAAATATTTTGGTCGATACCGATAAAGGTTTGTATGTTTTTGACACATCGGTTAAAAATATTTTCAGTACTTCTATTTTCGGATTTGTTTTGTGGATGATCGGTTCAGGTTTATTGTTGTTCGTTGTAGCGGCTTTGTTCCTCAGAGTACAAGTTCGTTCGATTTCACAGTTGGCAGCGGCAGCTGAAGATTTCGGTAAGGGTATTAATACTAAATTTAAGCCTTACGGCTCAGTTGAAGTTCGTCGCGCCGGTTTGGCATTTACTAAAATGAAAGAGCGTATTTTACGCCAAATTTCCGAAAGAACGCAGATGCTCGCCGGTGTTTCGCACGATTTACGCACGCCGCTGACCAGAATGAAACTGCAAATGGCTATGCTTCCTGACAGCAAAGAAAATAAAGAGTTTGTTCAAGATATTAATGAAATGGAAAAAATGCTCGACGGCTATCTGGCTTTCGTCAGCGGTGAAGGTGGCGAAAAGACAACATTCGTTGATCTGAATGAAATGATTACCGGCATTATTAACAAATATCGTAAGAGTTCCAATGCGATGATCCGTTATTCAACCAATTATGATGTCAGCGCTATTCAGGGACGTGAGCAAGCTTTGCGTCGTGCCATTACCAATATTATAGAAAATGCTTTTCATTACGGCAAAACCATAGCCGTTAAGCTGGAGAGTGACAATAAACGCTTAGAACTCAGTGTTGATGATGACGGTCCTGGTATTCCGGAAGATAAACGTGATGAAGTTTTCAAAGCGTTCTATCGTGTTGAAGGTTCACGCAACAAAGAAACCGGAGGTGTCGGTTTGGGCCTTTCTATTGCAAAAGACGTTATTGTTTCGCACGGTGGCAGTATTCAGCTCTCGGACAGCGAATTAGGAGGTTTGAGAGTTCTCATTAGTATTCCCTTGTAATAGGGGATTGAATAGGATTAGGCGTAGTACCTATTCCTGGTAAGTGCCATGACCTCGTCTAATGGTCTGCTGTTTGTAATTTTTTTCCTTGTGTACTAATCTGTACACGGCGTCAAAAAATCACGGCGCATCAGATTCATTATCCGAGGTCTGCGAGGCTGTGCGTGTATAAGGGTGTGCTTGTAATTTTTTTCCTTGTGTACTTTATTGTACACGGCGTCAAAAAATCACGGCGCATCAGACTCATTATCCGAGGTCTGCGAGGCCGTGCTGAAAAATGTATAGGAATTAACAATGGTTGAAGAAGCTGAAAATAAAAAAATATCCGAAGCACCAAAAGCTAAAAAATCTAAGCGCGATGTGGCGGCCGGTTTGATTATGTGTGACGGTCTGCTACTTATCGCACAGCGTAAGCATGGCAAAAGTCTGGAGTATAAATGGGAATTTCCGGGTGGAAAATTGGAAGAGGGCGAAACTTTGGAAGAATGTTTGCGCCGTGAGATGATGGAAGAAATGCAGCTGGAAATTGTGGTTCGCGAGGCTTTTGTGACAAGTTCGTACGATTATGATTTCGGGACAATAGTATTACATTCTTTTTGGGCAACTTGTAAAAGTCAGGACATCCCGGTTGTTTTGGAACATGAACAGTATAAATGGATTGATCCGCATGATTTGCCGCAATATGATTTTGCTCCGGCCGATAAACCGATTATTGAAGCAATTATAGGACTTTTGTAGAGCTTTAACCGGTTTAACCGTTTGCTTTTTAAGATAAATTTAACTCAATTTATATATTCTTTTTATTAACAGAAAGATTATATTTGTGTATATTTAACAGCAAACGGATAAAAAAATGGCAGAGTCTCAAAATATAGGTTTTATTGCCGCTATTAACGGCGGTGTTATCGAAGTCACGTTTCCGAAAAAATTACCGGCATTATACAACGAATTGAAAATCGGTTCGTTGGTTGCTGAAGTGCAAGGGTATATTGATGAGCATAACGTTCGTGCTTTGGTGATGGGACCTACAAACGGGTTAGCGCGTTATATGGAAGTCGTGGATTTGGGACATACCATTGAAGTTCCGGTCGGTAATAAAATTTTAGGGCGAATGTTTAATGTGTTCGGCGAACCGATTGATAAAAAAGAAGCCCCGAAACCGGTAAAATTGAAATCCATTCATGCCGATGCGTTACCGCTTAATCAGCGTACGACGCATCCGGAAATATTCATCTCCGGCATTAAAGCCATTGATTTATTGGCGCCGATGGAGCGCGGCGGTAAAACCGGCCTATTCGGCGGTGCCGGTGTCGGTAAAACGGTATTGATTACCGAACTGATTAACAATATGGTCGGTCGTTATGAAGGTGCCAGCATTTTTTGCGGTGTCGGTGAACGTTCGCGCGAAGGTGAACAATTATATCGGGAAATGCGTGATGCCGGCGTTTTAGATAAAACCGTTATGGTTTACGGACAAATGAATGAGGCACCGGGGGTGCGTTTTCGTGTTCCGCTGACGGCATTAACCATGGCTGAATATTTTCGGGACACCGAGAAAAAAGATGTTTTGTTTTTAGTAGATAATATTTTCCGCTTTGTGCAAGCCGGTTCGGAAGTTTCGGTATTGCTCGGACAAATTCCGTCGCGTGTGGGCTATCAACCGTCACTTGGAACGGATATTGCCGATTTGGAAGAGCGTATTGCTTCAACTCAAAGCGCAGCTATCACATCTATTCAGGCTGTTTATGTACCGGCCGATGATTTTACCGATCCGTCAGCCGTGCATACTTTTGCGCATTTGTCGTCCAGTATTGTGTTATCGCGTGCCAGAGCCGCACAGGGCTTATATCCGGCTGTCGACCCGCTGTCGTCGGCTTCGAATATGTTAACCCCGCAGATTGTCGGTGAACGGCACTACAAAGTGGCGGTGGCGGTGCGTAAGTGCTTGGCCGAATATGAAGATTTAAAAGATATTATTGCCATGCTCGGGTTCGAAGAATTGCCGGAAAATGATCAAAAGACGGTATTAACAGCCCGTAAACTCGAGCGCTTTTTAACACAACCGTTTTATACAACTTATCAATTTACCGGTATGGAAGGGCGTTCGGTTGATTTGGAAAAAACAATTGAAGGCTGTGAACGAATCCTTTCGGACGAATTTAATTATCTCTCGGAAAATGATTTCTTTATGGTCGGTGATATTGATGAAGTTGTCGAAAAAACAAAAGATAAAAAAGCCGCTTATGAGCAGGCCTTAAAAGAGGATGCCGCCGAATGAAGCTGATTGTGTGTACACCGTTGGGAGCTGTTTTGCAAACCAATATTACTAAAGTGATTATGGAAACTTTGGACGGGTATCATACGCTGTTGCCAAAGCATATTGATTTTGCTTCGGTTATGGGACCGAATATTGTCAGTTATACTGAGGAAAGCGGTGCGGAAAAATATATAGCCTGCCATCACGGGGTTGTCGTTAAAAAAGGCGGCGAAGTAACGATTACCGTGCAAAATGCCGTGTTGAGTGATACGCTTGATGATTTGAAAAATGTAATTTCTTTTGAATTTAAGCAAAATGAAGAACAACGCAAAGAGTTAAATACCGCTATGGCACGTTTGGAACTCGGGTTGATCCGAGGATTCGGGCGGTTAAATAAGGACAGCGCAAATGGTTGATTTGAACGATAGAAAATTAGAAGAAACATTGGTACATAAAGCCGAATTGATGCAACAACGCGGTAATCGGACATGGCGTGCCAATTTCGGAATGATTGCTTCATTGGGCGGCGTGATAATTGTGCCGATTTTGCTCGGTCTATGGGGCGGATCGTATTTGGATGAGGTTTTGCCGCAACGTTTTTCGTGGCGTTTATCGTTATTGTTTGTCGGTTTTACTTGGGGATTTGTTAACGCTTATTATTGGATAAAAATCGAAAACGAAAAAATCGATCGTATCGGGAGTAATCGTGATGGAAAGTAGCGCACTTTTGATGATGTGGCAGCAAACCGAATGGTGGCGTTTGGTTTTAGCATTGTTCTGCGGTGCGGCAGTCGGCTATGTTTATTTGGAAAGTTTGCGTTGGAGTATCAGCCGCTTAAGCGAATCCAAACATAAGTTCAGATTATTCGGTTCGGTTGCTTTATGTCGGATTTTTCTGTTCTTCTTTGTTTTAATTATGGTTGCGCAGAAAAATATCATTATTATTCTTTTTTATGTGGCGGCTTTCTTTGTAACCAAGACAATCTTTATGCTTCATGAAAAGAATCGGTTTTTACCGCAAAATGAAAAAGGAAAAACAGATGACCTTGCAAGTTGATTTTTCAAAATGGTTGGATTTGCCGTTTGCCGATAAAGTTATCGGTTTGGAAAGTTATGATGCCATCAAGGTTGTTTCATACGGCGATTGGTATATTAATGTGACAATCCTCAACAGTTGGATTGTTATGGCGTTGATAACACTGATATCGTGGTTGGCAACGCGTCGTCTGTCGTGTGAAAAGCAGGTTTCAAAATTGCAAACCGCACTTGAAGCTTTGGTTTTATGGCTGCAAAAAGAGGCCAATGAAACCAGCGGTTCGCGTAATAATCAATATTTGGGAATGGCTTTAGGCTTATTCTGTTTTATTTTGGTATCAAATTTACTGACATTTATTCCATGGTTCAGACCACCGACGGCATCTATCAGTACCACAATGGCACTGGCTTTGGTTGTATTTATAGCTATTCCGTATTTTTCCGTAAAAAATGCCGGCATTAAAGCTTATTTTAAGAAATTTATCGATCCGATGCCGTTGATGTTGCCAATGAATATTTTCAGTGAATGTTTTTCGATTTTCGCAATGGGATTGCGTTTGTTCGGAAATATGTTAAGCGGGGTGATGTTTGCCAGTATATTGAGCGCATTTATTCCGCTGGTCGCACCGCTGACAATGCAGACGCTGGGCCTTTTGACCGGCTCAATTCAAGCGTATATTTTTGCATTGCTTGCGGTGGTATACACATCAAGTGTTAAAGAAGAAATTAAACCGGAACTTTAATAATTTAAGGAGGAAAAAATGGATTCATATACAATTATCGGCGCTGCATCGGTTATCGGTGCCTGTTTATGTATGGGTATCGGCAGTATCGGCTCGGCATTGGGTGAGGGCCATGCGGCATCAACCGCATTACAGGCTATGGCTCAGCAACCGGACGAAGCCAGCCGTATTCGCTCAACCATGTTTGTGGCTCTGGCCATGATTGAAACGACGGCACTGTATGCTCTCTTAATCGCATTTTTAACATTATATGCCAATCCGTTTTGGAATTATGCGATTGCTCAATAAGTAAACTTTATAAGGTGGGACGATGGAAATAGATTTTTTTACATTGGTAGCACAGATTATTAATCTGATTATATTGCTCTTTTTGTTGCGCAAGTTTTTGTATTTGCCTGTTTTAAAAGCTGTCGAAGCCAGACAAAAACTTATTGCCGATGAACTGGAAAGTGCCGCTTTGGCACGCAAGCAAGCGCAAAAAGAAGAAGCTAGATGTGCCGCTAAAATGCAAGAAATCGAAGCACAAAAGCAAGATATTTTGGCCAAAGTTCAGCAAGAGGCACAACAGTTGGCCGCAAAACTCGGTGATGAAGCCGATGCGCAATATAAGCAATCACAGAAAAGATTGCATGATAAACTTGTTGCCGAACAGAAAAATTTTGATGTTACCGTTCAACATTTGGTGGTCGAGTATTTTAATAAATTTGCCGACAGTGCCTTAAAACAGTTGGCCGGTACCGATTTGAACGATTTGGTTATAAGACAATTTGAAAATAAGTTGTCATCATTGACCGAAAGTGAAAAAAAGGCTTTTGTAAAATCATTTCAAAGCAAAAAGATTATTTCCGTTAAGTCTGCCGAAGCACTATCGGCCGATGGTAAGTCCGATTTGGAAAACCGGCTTAAGGAAGTTTTGAAATTGTCGGAAAAGGTTCAATTTGAATACAGTGTCGATAAAGAACTTATCGGCGGATTATGTATTCAGGCCAATGAACAGATGATATCTTGGAGCTTGCAGAGCTATTTGCAAGATTTTAAAAATAATCTTAACAACGAAGTATCTCAACTGTTGAACAGAGGTTGACATGGTGAAAGCAGAAAAAACGTTTGCGGCTATTGATAAAAGCATTGAAGATACAAAGGCCGTCTTGAAAAAAGAAGAAGTCAGTATTGTACAATCTGTTTCGGCAGGTACGGCAATCGTCAGCGGTTTGGAAAAGGCTGAAATGGATGAACTCCTGATGTTTCCGAATAATGTGATGGGAATGGTACAAACGCTGAATCGGGATTCTGTCGGTGTCGTATTTTTGGATAATCCGGACGCAGTTAAGGCCGGAGACAGAGTGATGCGTACCAAGCGTGTTTTAGACGTTCCGGTATCCGATGAACTGCTTGGGCGTGTGATTAATCCTTTAGGCAAGCCGTTGGACGGTAAGGCTCCTTTAACCGCACAACAACGTCGTCGGATTGAAGTCGAAGCAATGCCGATTATGGATAGAGCACCGGTTGATACGCCGCTGCAAACCGGCATTAAAGCCGTCGATGCTTTTACGCCGATCGGGCGCGGGCAACGTGAACTGATTTTGGGTGATCGACAGACAGGCAAAACCGCTATTGCGCTGGATACCATGCTTAATCAAAAAGACAGTGGCGTGATTAATATTTATTGTGCCATCGGGCAACGTAATTCGGCCGTTGCCGGTGTTATTGCCGATTTGGAAAAGTACGATGTTATGCGTAATACCATTGTGGTTGTGGCGGCCGCCAATGATGAAGCCGGTATGCAGTATATTGCTCCTTATGCGGCGACTTCTATCGGTGAATATTTTATGGAACAGGGACGTGATGTTTTGGTCGTATATGATGATTTAACCAATCATGCTCGAGCATACCGTCAAATGTCACTGTTATTGCGTCGTCCGCCTGGGCGTGAAGCTTTTCCGGGGGATATTTTCTATATTCACTCACGTCTTTTGGAAAGAGCAACCCGTTTATGTCCCGAATTGGGCGGTGGTTCCCTGACGGCACTTCCGATTGTGGCAACCGAAGCCGGCAATATTTCGGCATATATTCCGACTAACATTATTTCAATTACCGACGGGCAGATTTATCTTTCGGCACCGCTGTTCCAAAAAGGTATTATGCCGGCAATCGATACCGGTAAATCCGTTTCGCGTGTCGGCGGTGATGCACAGCTTCCGGCTTATAAATCGTTGGTCGGTCCGTTGAAATTGTTTTATGCGCAGTTTGAAGAGCTGGAATCGTTTACGAAATTCGGTACACAGCTTGATAAAGAAACTCAGAAGCGTATTGCACGCGGACAGGCGATTCGGCGAGTGTTGGAACAAAGACAATATCATACTTTGTCCGCACCGGATCAGATAGCGATTTTTATTGCCGTTAATAACGGGTTGTTTGATACAATGTCGGGCGATGAAATTGATGTGGCACAGGCAAAAGTTCTGACGGTCTTTCAGGCACAATTCGGTGCGGCAATTAAAGATATTCTGAGCGGTAAAAAATTATCAGAAGAGCAGATAAAACAGATGATTAATGCTTTCCAAAGTGCACTGACGAGGTAGCTGAAGATGAGTGTCGAAGCCTTACAAAAACGCATTAAAACTACGCAAGAACTGCGCGATATTGTCAATAATATGAAGACTTTGTCTTCAGTCAGTATTTGGCAATATGAACAAGCTAATAAGGCTCTCGATAAATACAGGCGTAATTTGCGTAATGCCTTTCATGCTTTGATGATGAATAACGGTGTGCCGAAAGTGGCGCAAAAAAATAAAGCACCGCAGAAATATTTGTACATTTTAATCGGTACCGATAACGGTATGGTCGGTAAATTCAATAAAGAAATTATTGAAAAAGTTCGCAGCGATATGCGTGCCAAAAAAATTGCCCGCAAAGATACGTTGTTTTTTGTTGTGGGACGTCGTTTGGCCTCGTTGGTTGAGCACAGCGGTTTACCGATATATGACAGCATAGGTATATTCAATTCGGTTAAAGTTGTCAGCTCATTGGCCGAAAAAGTGCTGTTGGCTATCGATAGGGCGACGCTGAAGGAGAGAGTTGACTATGTGGCGGTATGTTATCACCGTCGGCAAAGTAATACCACAGTGGTGCTTGAAAATAAGCAAATTATCCCTTATGACCGAAGTATATGGAAAAATATGTACGATAAACCGTGGGAAACCAACAACTTTCCGCAGGTATCCGGTGATAAAAGACGTATGTTTACGGCTCTGATTAATGAAGCTTTGATGATTTCTATGGTGCGCTTTTTGAATGATTCACTTGCTTCCGAGCATTTTACGCGTATGACCAATATGCAGGAAGCCGAAAAAAATATTGATGAAAATCTGGAAAGAATGAATCTGGAATACCAACAGCAACGGCAGGAAAATATTACCGATGAATTAATTGATGTTATTTCCGGTGCCGATGCCATGCGTAAAAAATAAAGTTCCCGTTTATGTTAGAATCGGGAACTTTATCTTTAATCAAAACAAGTTACATTTCACTATTTTTGCTTACGCGGCGGTCGGTCGTTTTTATGATCGGGCAGATTGGCGCGGAAGGCTTTAGCTTTGGCTTTGGCAATCGCTCGTTGAGAGGCGCCGCAGCCACATTCTTCATTAGGGGCAAGTTCGCGCGTGCAATACGAGCAATAAATCTTGCCGTTTAAGGTAACCGTTAAATCCATAATACACAAAATTTATAGGTTAATAAATAATATAGTTGTTAGCAATGTGATAACAAACTAAATGACGATTGTCAAATATAAAAAAAAAGCCGTTTGAACGGCTTTTTTAAGTTTTTAGAGAGGCGGAATATTAATTTGCGCAATATATCCGGGTTTGATTTTTGTTGTGCTGTAATGCATATTTCCGGTTTCTATTATATAACGCTCACGCTGTGTCCATTTGGCCGCTGTTTGATAAAAATCGCGGACTATTACTTCTCTGTTATACGGATTCATAATATAGAGTACACAACCTTGATGCGGTTCGGCTAAGCCGCAACGACTGCGTCCGGCCGGAACATCGGAATTAAATACAACACCGTCTAAACCGCGTTTGGATACATTTTGCTGTGCCGGAGCCAATAAATAGCTCAATATAGCACCGAATAAACCGGCGATACAAAGCAGTAAGACAACGGTTTTATTGCGCATTAAATCGGATATTGTTTCGACATTTTGCGGCATCATATCTTCTTCGGTGATAAAATGGATGTTTTCGGCATTACCGTTGTTGGCAAAATAGTTATCATCTTCCGGAGCATAATTGTCGGCAATATTCGATTCGTAATTGACTTTACTAGGCATACCGAAAGAAACCGGCTGTCCGTCGCTTGGGCGAGGGCGCTTGATTTTTCTGAGTTTGCGCGGTGCATTTATTTGATTTTCTTCCATTTTCCATTCTCCGATTAAATTTTATTTTTGATCTTTTCATTGGTTTTTAGGGTACGGATTAAGCGCGGTACCATAAAGATAATCGTTTCTGATTTTGGTGAGTTCATACCAAATAATTCTTTACGTAAAACAATACCAAGGCAATTTCTAATCAATATAT
>CAMVHF010000025.1 GCA_947167235.1 uncultured Alphaproteobacteria bacterium | reverse complement strand
CAAGATCATGAAGATATGCATATCACTCGTCTTCTGTACAGGACTCGTGCTTGGTTATCCGAGCAAATTGCTCTGGTTGAAAATGCCGGCGCCGATTGGTTGCACTTTGACATCATGGACGGACATTTTGTGCCGAATTTAAGCTACGGTCCGGAGCTGGTTAAACAAATGCGCCCGCAAAGCAATCTGTTTTTTGACGTGCATCTAATGGTCGAAAATCCGCTCAAATTTATTAAAATGTTCGAAAATTGCGGTGCCGATCTGATTACCGTACACTACGAAGCCGCCGAAGATTTATCCGAAATTATCGCCTACCTGAAAAAGCGTAAAATTAAAGTCGGTATTTCCTTAAAACCGAATACACCGGCAAAAGTTCTCGAGCCGTATCTGAACGATATCGATACGATTTTAGTCATGACGGTTGAGCCGGGGTTTGGCGGACAGGCTTTTATGCAAAATCAGCTTGATAAAATTACCCAACTGAAAAAGCAGATTGATAATCGTAAGATTCACATCGAAGTTGACGGTGGTATCAATGAACAAACCGCTGCTTTATGCATTAAAGCCGGTGCCGACGTTCTGGTTGCCGGCAGTGCAATTTTTAAAAATCCAAATCCAAGTCAGGTTATTGCTAACCTGCATCAACAGGGAGAAAACAGATGACAACAATTATGATTGTAGAAGACGAACAAGCTATATCGCTTTTACTGAAATACAACCTAGAAAAAGCCGGTTACGAAACTATTTGTGTCGCTCACGGCAACCGTGTATTGTCTTCGGTAGAAAAAAACTTACCTTCATTGATTTTGCTTGACTGGATGTTACCGGAAATATCCGGTTTGGAACTGTGCAAAATAATCCGCAACAATCCGGAACTCAAAAACATTCCGATTATAATGCTCACGGCCAAAGGTCAGGAAGAAGATAAAGTGCTCGGTCTGTCAGCCGGCGCCGATGACTATGTTACAAAACCGTTTTCCGTACCGGAACTGCTGGCCCGTATCAAGACCAATCTGCGCCGTGTCAGCACCACAACCGCGCCGGTTAAAAAGGAATATACTTTCCAAGATATTATCTTAAATACGGTTGAGAAAAAAGTATTCCGCGGGGATAACTATATCCAACTCGGACCGACCGAATTCCGTATTTTGAAATTGCTGATTTCTAACCCGCGTTTAGTGTTCTCTCGTGATGATTTATTAAAAGAAGTTTGGGGTAACAGTGTCTATGTTGAACCGCGTACCGTCGATGTTCATATCCGCCGTTTACGCAAAGCCTTAAACGAACATGGTCCGGATTACATCCGAACCATTCGTGCCACTGGCTATTCTTTAGATGATCACGAAGTTGCCGAAGACAACGCTGACGATAATCAGTAATAATTATACCTGATGTTGTTCATCATACATCGCCTTTGCTTTCAGATAGTCAAATTTTCCTGAACCCAGCAAAGGCGGTGTTTTCATATATACGACTTCTTTCGGCATCCAAAGTTCACTGACATTTTGCTTTTTAAAATACTTATGTAATTCGCTCAGCGAGGCACTGTCTGCCGACGTAATCAATACTATTCTTTCGCCTTTTTTCTCATCGGTAACGGTTATAACACCTTGTTTGGCATCCGGATACAGTTTATCGATAATTTGCTCTACGGCCGTTAAAGAAACCATTTCCCCGCCGATTTTAGCAAAACGTTTGGCTCGTCCCTGAATATGGATAAAACCATCGGCATCAACTTCGACAATATCACCGGTATCATACCATTCAGCGGCTTTTTCCAACACATTAGGCTTATCGGCTTTCATATAACCGAGCATAACATTATCGCCCTTTACCTGTAAACGTCCGCCATTCTCGACACCAGCAACCGGTTGCAACTCATATTCGATCTTCGGTAAAAAGCGTCCGACGGTACCTTCTTTACAGAACATCGGTGTATTCACCGAAATTACCGGTGAAGTTTCGGTTGTGCCATAACCTTCAAAAATTCGAACACCGAATTTCTTCATCCATAATTCGGCTGTGCGCGTTTTCAGTTTTTCACCGCCAACAATCGCAAATCGGATTTGGAAGAAGTCATACGAATTTGCCATACGTCCGTAACCGTACAAAAACGTATCCGTACCTAACACAGCGGTAGCTTGCAAATCATATGCAATTTCCGGAATAATACGATAGTGCAGCGGCGACGGATAGAAAAATGTTTTCACGCCATGCAATATCGGCAAAATCGTTCCGACTGTCAACCCGAATGAATGGAACATCGGCAAGGCATTTAAGATAATATCATGAGCATTAAACGGCACGGCCAGATGAATTTGCAAAACATTTGCCAATAAATTCTTATGTGACAACAATACAGCCTTCGGCAACCCCTCCGAACCGGATGTAAATAAAATAACCGCCGGATTATCAGAAGGTGTTTGTACCGGTCGACGCATCAAATAATGTTTGATACCTTTTAACTTGGTCACAAACGAAATTTTAGCGGCAAATTCCTCTAAATACACAACTTCACATTTGGCTTTTTTGAGACACTTTTCCAAACGATCCAAATTACCTTGTTCAATAAATTTATGCGCAGTGATAACTTTTTTCAAACCGACTGTTTTTAAGCACGAAGCAAATTGCTTATCACCGAGTGAGAAGTTCAGCATCACCGGAATCTTACCAACCGATTGCAAAGCATAAAACGTAACAACACCGGCCAAACTGTTCGGTAACAATACGCCGACTTTTTCCTCTGTTTGAAAAGCCTTCTTATAAGCGGCACCCAACACATAGGTTTTGAACAAAAACTGACCGTATGTCAGTGTTTTTTTCATAATATCAAGCGCGATTTTATGATTTTTACCGTATAATTTTTCAGCGCGCAGAACCGCATTGAATACCGGTTCGTTTTTATCGGTTGTATCATAAATCATATCTGCCATAATATCGCGTAATTGCAGAGACGTTAAATGCCGACGTTCACGCATACTCAAACCTTCAGGCAAATTCAATGTACACGGCGGCAACACCGACAGTTTAATCTGCGGAAACATTTGGGTTTTGATAATATCACCCAAATACGAAAATTTTGAATACTGCGCCCCGTCAATGCAAAGCGGTATAATTTTAGCTCCGGATTTGGCGGCAACAACCCCTGCTCCCTCATAAACCTTCATCAACGAACCGGTAACACTGATACGTCCTTCCGGAAAAATCATCACGGTTTTACCCTGACTGACAACTTCGATTAATGAGCGAATGGCCAGCGGATTTGTCGGATTAAGCGGATAAAAATCCACAATACCGCTGAACATTTTAACAAACCATTTTGAACCCCAATCACTGTCAATGGCAAAAGTGATTTTACGCGGTAAATAAGCGGCAATCAGAAGTCCGTCCAATAGTGAAACATGGTTAGCCACAATCAAAGCCTTTGAGCCGGCCTTGCGCAAATTTTGCAAACCGTTGACCTTAACACGGAAAAACAAATTCAATATCGAACAGAAAATCGAGCGCAACAAAGCGTCCGGCAGTAATTTACAAATATAGAAAGCCACACCGGCGCTGATAATCGCCACAAACAAAAACAAATCGGTAATCTTAAATCCTATAGCAACCAACACGGCCGCAAAAATTGATATCGCCACCATACCGAGTGAATTGATAATGTTATTACCGGCAATAACCGAAGCCACATATTGTTTCGGAGCCTTTTTCTGCATCAACGCATTTAACGGCACGATATACATACCGCCCATAAATGCAAACATAAATAAAAACAGCAATAAAAGCACACCGCGCGGCATCAATAAAAAGTCGCCCAAACCGAGTGCTTCGGCAGGTGTTACAAATCCGGCCGACAACAAATAAACCGCAAATGAGCATAAACTCAACCCGATAGCGCTCATCGGTACATAAACAACCGTAATTTCACCTTTAAGCAACTTATTACAGAAGACCGAGCCGCAACCGACACCAACCGAGAAGATAACCAAAAACAATGTGACGACTTCCGGTTTGGTATTGAAAACTTTACTGCATAACGGAAACAGTTGAGTTAAGAAAAATGCGCCCAAAATCCAAAACCATGTTGCCCCGATAATGGTTCGATAGACAATGGTGTGTGAACGGATAAGGGATAAATTAACTTTAATTTGCTTAAACAGATTAAAGTTAATTTTCAAATTCGGTTGAGATCCGGGTGCTGCCGGAATTTTCCAGCTGGTCGCCAAGCCTGTTAACGCACAAACCAGTAAAACGGCTATACTGACATTAACCGGTAAAATTGTTCCGAATACGGCACCTAAAATAATGGCAACATAAGTACTGGCTTCAACATAAGCATTACCGGCTATCAATTCTTCCGACTTCAATAATTGCGGCAACAAGGCATACTTAATCGGCCCGAAAAATGTCGATTGCATTCCCATAAAGAATAAAATGACAATCAAAAGCGGTATACTTTTCGTCATAAACACGGTACCCGCGCCAATCATTAATAACAATTCGGTTATTTTCAAAATCCGAGTGATATAATCGCGCCTGTATTTATCCGCGAGCAGACCGGCCAACGCCGAAAACAGGAAATACGGCAGAATAAATACACCGGCGATAATGTTGGAATAAATACTGACAACTTGCGATTCCGCCACCAGTTTATAGGCGACAAAAGTCATCAGCGTATTTTTGAACAGATTATCATTGAAAGCCCCCAAAAACTGTGTCAGCAACAACGGAACAAACCGTGTACTTTTCCAAAAATCCTTATTCATAAAAGCCTCATATTAGTTAAAATTCCAACTTAAACCGAACAAAGCACGATAGTCATTGGCTGCATTTTGATGTTCCGGATTAACCCTGACATCAAATTCGGTCGACCAACTTAAACGCTCGGACACCTCTTTATTGGCATAAAGGGCAAATTTATATTCGCGTTTATCAGATTTCATACCGGCCGTATAGCGCTCACGATAAACCGTATCGGAATAATTATCGCGGCCGCTCGGGAAATCAACACCCAACGTTCCTTTAACAACACGCAAAGGCGAAGAAACTCTGAAGCCGACATCCATACGCTTATTAACTTTATAATTAGCGTCAAAAGCAAAACTTTCGCTTTCAAGACGAGAAGTACGCAACAATCCGGAAGCAAATTTTTGTTCAGGCGTATAACCGCGATAATAACTACCGCTTAAAGTCCACTTCGGTGTCATATACCACGAAGCCGAAACTCCGGCCGTATAAGTTTGTCCGCCGTCAACGGCAAAAGCACCGTCACCATTCATACCGAGCATGGCTTCATCTTCGTACAACAAGCCCGAAGACACCGATAATGCAAATTTTTTATCTTTATGCAATCTGAATTCGGAATTTAAGGCATAAGCCTGTTTTCTGAACGTGTTATCGGCAAAATCACTATCGCCGTCATACAATCCGTTATGACCGGATACCGCCTCGATACGGAATGCTTTACCCTCGCCTAAATTACGCGTATGATAAATACCGTAAGCATCGGTAAACGACATAAACGGATTTTTCAATTCGCGCCCACTGTCATCAGATGAATTATACTGCGTATTTTCACTGAAATAAAAACCGGTCATTTTAGCATCGTTTTCATAAGTAGCTTCCATAAAACCTTTTTGGTTAGCATTTCCGGAATATGCAAAAGTAATTGCGCCCTGCTTTACGGTATTCTTTTTTCGGCTTTGTCCGATATGTGCCACATCATTTTTCAATGCTTTATAACCGGCGTGTGTGGTTTTGATATATTGAGCGGTCGGAAATGCAAAAGCACGATTATAGCGGTCAAACACCGTAATTGTTATCGGCAGTGCTTTTTGCAGTGCACCGCCTAATGAAGCAGGTACCGAAAGTGCCGAATTATCCAATCTGACATCTGATGTATCAACATTATCGCCGGATACCGTCACCACTATATCGGCATCTGTTGAAGGAGAGACATAAGTTGTCACGGCTTTACCCAAATCGATTAATCCGGCGCCATACCTTGCATCCGCGTGATTATTGCTGTTATAATCGGCCGCACTGGTATTTGCGGTTGTGCGTAACAAATCAATAATTTCAGATGCTTTCATATGCGGATATGCCGATTTAATAAATGCAATACTCCCCGTTACCAGAGGCGCTGCCTGCGAAGTTCCCGCCATACCGGCATACTGACCGACACTGGCCGGTGCATACAAAACACTGGTTTCGGAAGATGTTTGATTACCGCCCGGTGCAGCTATACAAAATGATGCCGCAACACCGCAATAATTTGAAAATGATGATAAGCTGTAACTCTTGACCGTACCGTTGGAATTAAGTTTAACATCTACGGCAACAACAACTAGTTCCAACAATTTCGAATATTCGGACAACAGCTTTATGCCGGACTCTATATCCGGTTGCGATTGACCGTCATTACCGGCAGCCTTAACCCAGATTAAACCGTCGGTTTTGGTAACGCCGTTAGATACGGTTGTGGTATAACTGTTAATTGCGGCTTTGGCTGCTCTTAAATAGCCGAGCGGCAAATATACCCAATAATCGTTTATATGTGCGGCATTTCGGCTGCTTGATGATGTCGTACCGAAGCTCATGTTGACAGCTACTGCTTTATTCTGCAACATTTTGTTCATCGGATAATACAGCGAAGATAACAAATCCCAACGGACAGCTTTAACTGTTGTATTAGAAAAGGCAACACCGAGATTTCCCTTACTATTCCATTCGGATACAATTAAACCCGTTACGTTTGAGCCATGTAAGAAATCATTACCGGTAAGCGGTTCAACAGAATTTTTAACATCATCCCAATTGTAATTACTCGGATAATTGGATGCCCAAACACTGTATTCGTAATGAGATAAGCCATACAAAATCTGATCTGTTTCTTTACCGTTACTATCCAACAATATGGCCTGAGATGCACTGAAACCGTATGAACCGTCATCTAATTTGTATATACGTTCAGATGTATCATATTTCCAGCAATTGGATGTATCGCCCCCCTGACACGGACCGTAGTCATAGTTATAACCGCTCACTTTTCCGCCAAATTCCGTATGCGATGCCCAGACGCCGGTATCAATTACACCGACAACGGTATTTGCCGCCAAATCATTAGTCATTTTACCTTTAGCGTCATTACCATAGAATTTTGCATACGCCGGCGCAGCATTAATTCCATCCAAATAATTTACCGATTTATATGATGAACTGGAGAAATTAGCGCCTGTATACTCTTTGCGATTACGGAAATATGTCGTACTGTAATGCTCGACAACATTACCGCCCGAGCTTGAAGAAGATGAGCTTGAAGACGGATCATCGTCGTCGCCGCCCGAGCTTGAAGAAGATGAGCTTGAAGGCGGATCATCATCGTCACCGCCCGAACTTGATGAAGACGAACTTGAAGGCGGATCATCATCGTCACCGCCCGAACTTGATGAAGACGAGCTCGAAGGCGGATCATCATCGTCACCGCCAGAACTTGAAGACGAGCTTGACGAAGAACTCGACGACGAACTTGAACTTGATGAAGAACTTGAAGATGAACTTGAACCGGACGAAGAACTCGATGACGAACTACCGCCGCCACCGCCACCGCCGCCGGCAGCCAAAGCCACACCGCCGCCGATAGCCACGGCAGCCACCCCCATAACGGTATATGACGTTGAGGTCAGCGATGTCACCGGTTTTGACGGTGCATACATACAATCGGCATACGGATTAGCTCCCATACTGATAAGCAGGTTATAGGCACTTCTGTTTTTATCAAAGCGTGCTTTACACAGTGCCGTAATGCCATTACCGTCCGTACTGTTAATCGAATACCCCTTACGCAAATAACCGTTAATCGCACGCACATCTCTTGCCATAGCGGCTCTATAAATTGCATCAGCAACAGATCCTAAAGCGTCGGCATTAGAACAATAAAGGCTGCTTAATATTGCCAATACGGTGGCTAATTTCATTCTATTCATCGGCATAACCTTCACATAACTTACTACATTTTACCACAAATTGAAGTAAAATGCAAGACATTGTATTTTTCGGCATTTTACATTGACAAAAGTTAATTTTCCCTTTAAGTTGAGTAAAAACAAGGAGAAATATTATGTGTCTTGAACAGCTCAAAGTAAAATTGCACTACATAATGCCAAAGCACGCCTTGACCGTTTTGGCCGGTTGTTTAGCTTCTGCCAAACTGGGAAAAATCACAACCTTTGCCATTGAAAAATTTGCAAAAATTTATAATATCGATTTTAGCGAAGTCAAAAATGCGGCTAAAGATTTCGAAACATTTAATGATTTCTTTGCCCGTGAATTAAAAAGCGGGAAACGCCCGATAGACAGTTCAGATAACAGTATTGTATTTCCGGCTGACGGCAAAATAAGCCAATACGGCAATTTAATTAAAGATGTCCAAATCCAAGCCAAAGGGCACTACTTTTCGATCGCTGCATTATTGGCAGATGATAACGATGCCGCCACCTTTGAAAACGGTAAATTTATGACGGTTTATCTGTCACCGAGCGATTATCATCGCGTTCATATACCGATGGACAGCAAGTTATTGAAAATGATTTATGTACCAGGTGAATTTTTCTCTGTCAACCCATTGTATGTACGCAATATTCCTGAATTATTTTCTCGAAACGAAAGAGTAGTTTGCTTATTTGAAACCGCTGTCGGTAAAATGGCCGTTATCTTTATAGGTGCGACCATTGTTCGCAGTATTTCAACCGCATGGGCCGGTATAGTAGCACCAAGCACATTTCGGGAAATGTCGGTCACTGAAGATGATGACAAAAACATCACTGGCAAAAAAGGTGATGAAATCGGCAAATTTACAATGGGCAGTACCGTAATATGTCTATTTGAAAAAGATGCCGTCGAGTTTGAAAAATTAACTTTGGAAGATCATATATTAATGGGGCAAAAAATGGCTCAAACAGCAGCCGGCACACCTGCCATACAAAAAAAGCCTTCCAAAACCGCTAAAACCAAAAAGGCTAAAAAATGATCGTCGATACTCTGCCGGTCAGTGATGCCATTCTGACCAATGCTTATTTTTATATTGATGAACAAACAAAACACGGATTTTTAATTGATCCGGGTGCCGAAGCCGATAAAATATTAAAAAAAATAAAGGATAACCAATGGGTTATCGAAAAGATTTTAATCACTCACGGCCACTTTGACCATATCGGCGCGGTTCAAAAAATTCATCAGGAATTAAAAATACCCTATTTAGCGCATCAAAACGGCAAAGATTATCTGCCGAATGTCAGTTACAATTTATCATCTTATTTCGGAACCGAGATTAAACTAAACGATGCCGAATACTTAACCGAAGGCGATGAAATTACTTTACAGGCTAATCCGGATATCAAATTAAAAGTAATATACACACCCGGTCACACACAAGATTCGGTTATTTACTACGATGTCAACAATAACACGGCCTTCGTCGGCGATACGATATTTAAGAACAGTGTCGGACGCACCGATTTACCGGGCGGAAATACACAACAATTATATCAAAGTATTGAAAATAAAATCTTTACCTTACCGGATGAAACGATTTTATATTCCGGTCACTCCGAACCGACAACGGTAAAAGACGAGAAAAGATAAAATTCATTTAACAAAAAAATTGCTTGCGCCGTAAATTTTAAGCGCCGTGTACAAAGTCGTACACAAGCCAAAACACCAACCGGCACAGCGATTGAGGAAAACTCGGATAATGAAGCTAATAGAAAAAGGTTTTCTCTTGCAGTGTACAAACCAGTACATAAAAGAGAAAACCTTTGATTAGTAGCCCATTAGACGAGTTTTAAACGTTTATCTAAATCTTCTAAGATATCTATATATTCCGAGATTAACGATAATCCGTATTCCCAAAACTCGGCATTGTTCGGATTAAGCCCGAACGGCTTTAATATTTTATCATAATCTTCCAGAGCCGTTTTAGAAAGCATCTCCAGATATTTATCGGCAAAATCTTTAACTTTACCGTTTTGGCTTACTTTGTATAACGAATTGACAAAGCAATCGGCATACGAATAAGCATACACATAAAACGGCAAAAAGAAAAAGTGTCCGACCATCGGCCATATACGCGCACTGTCTTCATCGACAATCACATAATCGCCAAGACTGTCGCGCATTTCTTCAACCCAAATCTGACTTAAACGTTCTTCGGACAGTTCGCCGTTTTTACGTTCGTTATGAGCGCGTGTTTCGAAAAAGTGAAAAGCAATCTGGCGAATGGCGGTATTAATCATATCCCCTACTTTAGAAGCAATTAAGCACAATTTTGCTTTATCATCTTTCAAATTACGCAATAACGATTGAAAAACAATCATTTCACCGAACACCGAAGCTACTTCTTCCGATGTCATACGGCTGTGTTCATTCAGTTCGCCGTTTTTAATACGCAACTGGTGATGACAACCGTGTCCGAGTTCATGAGCCAACGTCAAAACATCATTTTGCTTACCGGCAAAGTTGAGCATCAGGTACGGATGCCCTGTTGTTATCGGGCTGCTGCAAAAGGCGCCGCTGCGCTTACCGTCACGCGGCGGAACGTCGATCCAATTATTATCAAAGAAATCCTTGGCAATATTGTAGAGTTTCGGTGAAAATTCTTTATAAGCCGTCAATACCGCAGATACGGCTTCATCCCATGTGTAATGAATATCACTGCTGAACGGCAGCGGTGCATTTCTGTCCCAATAATTAATCTTTTTGACACCGAGCCATTTGGCTTTTAATTTATAAAAACGATGCGCGATATCTTTGTAATGTTTTTTAACCGTCTGCGCTAAAACTTCAACGCTTTCATCACTGACATCTTCACTCATATTGCGGGCAGATACCGGCGTTTTAAAGCCGCGTTTTTCATCTTCAACGGCCTTATCTTTGATAACCATATTATAGATAAAAGTAAACAAATGACCGTCCGATTTAAAAACCCGATTCATTTCTTTACCGGCCTTAAGACGTGTTTCCGGATTTTTATCCAATAAAAGCTTGGATAGTTCGGCATCGTTGTATTTCTTATTGTCGACGGTAAATTCCAAACGCGAAGAATGTTCTTCATACAGACGCACCCAAGCATCACCCGAAGTCAAAGATTTTTCAAGCAAAATCTGCTCTTCAGGTTCGCTCAGCTGATAATCTTTGAATTTGCGCAAACGCTTAATCCAATATTTATAAAAAGCGATACGTTCATCTTTAAGCCACTCATTGATTTTCTTTTGCGGCAATTTATTAAATTCCAAGCTGAAAAACAATATCGGTTTATAATAATCTGTCAGTTTTTCCTCGATATTTTGATAAAAGGCCACTGCCTGCGTATTTTTCATTTGTGTTACCATATTTAAATACGCAAATCCACCCAAACGCCCCGAAAGCTTAGAGCGCTTTTCGATATCTTTGATTGCCTTAAAAAATTCATCGGCAGACAAATCTTTGAGCTTGCCTTTATAATCTTTGGCAAATTTGACTGCACTTTTACGATAAGTTTCCAAATCTTTTTCAATCTCAGGATCATCCATACTTTTATATAAATCGGATAAATCCCAAGCCGGCATATTATTTTTCATCTTCATTTTTTCCTTCTTTTAATTTTTCTTCGGTGACATCTTTTAGATTTTTAAGAACATCTTTAGATTGCTGCGGCCGATCAACTGATACAATCTCATCCTCGGCAGAAGCGGATAACTCATCAATAAGAGCCTCGTCTTCAATGTCATCACAATAACCGGTTAATTCGGCATCCTCCGGTAAATCCGCATTTTCGGGAGCATTGCGGTCTTTTATTTCCGGATAATCGCGCAATACGGATTCATCCCACTCGACCTGACGATTTTTGGCTTCTTCCAATTCGCGTTTTCGGATTTCGATAAAGTCCTCCGACAATGCTCGGCCGTCAGCCGAACCGAAATACACACCTTCCTGCTCGGCTTCAGTCACAGGAACAAACAGATAATTGGCCCATGGTGTCGGTTGCTGACCTTTAACCCAAGCGCCCAAACCGCTGAGAACAACGCTGACATTACATTGCATATCATCCCATAAATATCCCATAGCACATCCCATTTTACCGGTTTCACAGCCGGAAAGATTATGTACCAATTCCTCGGTACACGGGATAAAACCGCGTTTTTCAGCGTCTTGGCGCGGCGAGATGTACATGACAATCGTCATATAAACAATAAATGCCACAAACAATCCGAGACAATAGTAATATAACAGCTTAAAAAATTTTTCCATCAGCTAACCTTTTTATAATAGATTTCCAATTGAGCCAACTCTTCTAATGTATTGGCACTGGCAACTTCTTCCGGATTTCCTTCGATAGCCGTGCATTTTAAGCCCATTTTATGAGCCGTTTCGACGGCATCGGTCAAATAAAATTCACCGGCGGCATTGTTATTACCGATTTGAGCCAAAATATCGAACAAATATTTGCCGTCAAACGCCATCACGCCGGAATTACAGAAGTTGACGGCCTTTTCGGCATCGGAAGCATCCTTAAATTCCACGATTCTATCTAATTCATTATTTTTCATAATCAAGCGCCCGTATCTTGCCGGATCTTCAGGTCTGAAACCCAACACGACTACGGCAAAACCTTCTTCCACTTTAGAAGATATTAATTGGAATGTTTGTTTGGTAATCAGCGGCGTATCCCCGAATACCACCAAAACAGTACCGTCAAATCCTTTTAATAAATCTTTGGCGCAATTGACGGCATGTCCCGTTCCCAGTTGTTTTTCCTGAACACATGTTTTATACGGTGCAACGGTTTTAGCGACTTCCTGCCCGTCGGGCGAAATAACTGTTACAATTTCATCCACAGGCACCTGTTCTAAAGTATCTATAATATGGCGCACCATCGGTTTGCCGCAAACCGGCATTAACACTTTAGGTTTATCGGATTTCATACGCGTGCCTTTACCGGCCCCCAAAATAACAGCTGCAATTTTTCTGCTCATAACGATATCTCCTTATATCTTTTTTAATTTTTATTTGTTATAGTAATAACAAAATATAATTTATTCGTAAATATAAGGAATGTTTTTATGCAGAAAATTTTTCTTACAATTTGTTTCATTTGTTGTTTAGCATACACAAACCGCAGTTTTGCCGACATTCAACCTATTACAGGTCCTGTTGAAATGATGCAAAAGCACAATACCCCGCCGATAAATATCAATAAACAGCCTTCCGGATTACCTGATCCGAATAACCCGGTTGAAGTCCGCAAATTCTTCAAAAAACGCTTTGAAGAAGTCGCTTCGATGCCGATGTCGGACAATGTCGATTGGAACAATGCCATGGGATTTGATATTGTCAAAACCCAAGAGCAATATGAGCGTGAACAACAAAGTAAAAAAACACTCTTCCAACAAATGTATGAAAAAGCCATTGAAGCTCTGCATCAAAGCGAAGAAATGGCTGAAAATAATCCGGATGCCGTGGCCGATAACTCGGAGCAGGATGCGGCAAATACAGCCACACGCTTTTTCACGATTGCCAAACGAGAGGAGCCGGCAGCAGCCGTTGAACCGGAAATTCCGACCGTTAGCACATTCCGTACTTTTTAAGCTATATTGATATTCAAGCCAACGGTTATATCAAGGTTGAAGACACCATAACCATCGTTGCCAACGGCAAAAAATTTGCCCGCGGTCTCAGACGTGTTTTTCCGAAATACAGCCTCAGCGGACACCGAATTGAGCTTATTTTGGAAAAAGTAAAAGTCAATAAAACCGAAGTACCTTATATAACCGAAGAAGTCGGCGGCGATATTGTTATCAAACCGAAGTATAATCAAAAACTGGAACATGGTGTATATACCTATAAATTCAGTTATTTGATTAACAATAAATTATTACGCATAGATAATGACTACCTTTTGGAGTGGAATATTACCGGACGTCCGATAAATGCTTTTATTACCTCGGCCAACGTCATTATTTCGATTCCGGAAGGCCATACATTTAAGAAAGCCAGTGTTTTAATCGGTCGCAACGATCAATACACGGCATTTCGGACCAATGCTTATCAATTGGCCGGAAATGTTATTGCCTTTTCAAACCGAACCCCGCTGTTTAACGGTGAAAATATGAATGTTATGGCTATGGTCAATAAAAATGCGTTCATTAAAGATTTTGATAAATCATTCAATCAATTTTTAACCGATTGGGGTTCTATATTCTATGCCGGTCTGGGTTTTTTGACGATTTTGATTTCTTTCCTTTTATCATTAATCGGCCTCAAACACGACCGAAAAGCAAACAAATTTGCCCCTTCGTATAACGGTGCCCTGATGCGCAGTATTTTCCTCGGAAAATATGACAGAATAGCTTTTGTCGCACAACTTCTGGAATTATACCGCAAAAATGCCATTGATATTAAAGATGACAATAGTCGCATTATTTTAGAAAAATTATCAATCACCGACAATAAGTTATCCGGTACGGAGAAAAAAGCCTTAAAAGTATTATTTGCTAAAAAATCTTCGATTGAAATTAATAATATCAATAATACCTTATTTAAAAAGGCACGACACATATTGGAACGCGGTATAAATAAACAAATACGCAAGTATCGCCTGATTCATAACATCGGCTACATTCTGTTCAGTTGTGCCATGCTGTTGGCAACCGAGATTTATATTGCTTTTGCCAGTATCAATGTTGCACAAACAATGATTATATTGCTGACTACAACATTATTATACGGATTCTATGTATGGATCGTCCGCCACAAATTTAAGCATTGGTTTACAACCATACCCGTTAAAATATTTGCTTTACTTGCCATTTCGTTAATTTGGTTATTCAGCAGTATTTATATCGGCGGTTTTACCAGTTTGATTATTTTGGCATCCGTCATCATTATCTTTATGTTTACACACTTATTCGGCAAGCATAATGACTTTTTAAAAGATGCTCAGGATACGATTAAAAACTACAAAGAATATTTGACCGGCAACGCGGATACAATCAATTTAAGCAAAGATTTCTTAAATCAACAAGCCAATATCTTTGCCTTAAATATTACGGAATATTATCCGCTGAACGTATCAAATAAAAATTATTACAAACTTAACACTGCCGAAAACATTAAACAGTTGTTGATCGGTATTATTTAATAAAGCATCATTTACGCAAAAATAAAAAGGTCTGCTTTGATGCAGACCTTTTTATTTTCATGGCATACCAGCTTATAAATTGTCATCCTCATCAGGCTCCTGTCCCGGAATCTTAAAATCGGTTTCAAGCTGCATATTCAACAGCAAAAGATACTCTTTTTCGGCCTCTGGAGACACCTTGAACTTTTCGGGGAAATTCTTGCCGATGGCAATAAATTCTTTCTCCAATCCGGCGATAACACCCGAAAACTGCATTTCAGCCAAAATCTTCAAGCCGAGCGGATGGAATGTAAAGAACATAAATTTCTTGGGATTATCGCCAAGATACTTTTCCATCATCTCGCAAGAAACTTTTTCGGCATACTCGACATACGCATCTTTCATCTGGATATCATTACCCTCGATGCGGATATTTTCAAAGTTCTCGATAACATACTCACCATAGCCGTGATCCACCAGATATCCGATTTCACCGCGCAAAAGCACCAAACGAAGCTGACTGACTTTAATCAGCATTTCGGCAGGAAAAGCCTTCATCCATGTCAAAGCGTCTTCGCTGCCGGCCTTCACTTCGCTCATCATCTTGAATACGTCGACACCATCAAACTTATGGCAGGTAACGTTCCACCAATTGACGATAAACTCATCGATTCTGCGACGTTGTCTCTCTGAGAGCTCTTTCGGATCGGAATTACTCTTCACAACAGCCAATTCACGCAGTGCTTCGTTCCATTGCAAGACATCCTGAGCCGTTGAAACTCTGGGTATAATCAGATGATCAAAGACCATACGCATAAAGTTCAATGCCGAACGACGCTTTGCGCCGGATACATTTGTTGAGGAAGCTTCTGATACCAACTTCACCTGTACACCGAATTCATTGGCCGAAAGCGAAACAGCTCGGGGCTGAACGGCTTTGCGCAGAAAGCGGCATACAGAAAACACACGATTAATGATACTGTCCTTCAGGTACAGCGCATTAAAAACATTGATAATTCTTCTCATATTTATGTAAATTATTTTGATTAACGGTATAAAATTACTCCTTTTATTTATTTTTGTCAATAAAATATTTTCAGCAACTGCACAATTTGCACCTTTTTTCTTGCTTTAGCACTCAAAAATATTGCAAAAGCAGACTTAAAAAAATATCCCTCGAAAGTTTATTGACAAAACGATTAAATATATAAAAATCCCCTCGATGCGTTTCAACAACGAGGGGATTTTTTGACAGCCTTTGTTATCAGAAGTTATAAGTAAATCCGAAGGCTAAGGCTTGAATCGAGTTATCATATTCCGCCGTAACATTTTTACCCGGATTCTTGGTCAATTTGGTATTTAAACTGGCCTTATGCGCTTGAATATAAGTATAACCGACATTAAACGCCAATTGAGCATTATATTGGTATCCTAAACCGATGGTATACCATATACGATCACTATCCGGAATACGCGGTGTTCTGTGACTATAGCGTACGGCACTTTGATCATCCCCCAAACCTAACCGCAATTTCCATTGTTCATCAAGCATATAGCTGGTACCAACGGCAAAAAAGTTGGTATCACGCCATTTTTCGTTAACCTGAGAAATAACATAACCGCCGTCCTTGCTGACGAATTTTAAGTGTTGGAAAGAACTCCAGAAAACACGTTGATACTCAGCCATAACCGCCCAACGATTATTGATATCGTGATAAGCCCCCATCGAGAGCATGGCCGGTGTTGTCAAGCGTACGGTAATGTCCTGATTCAACAAATCATGATAAGGTCCCATCGCAGGCGTTGTCGAAGCCGACATATCACCTTTGATTTTATGTTTGATTTCGCTGCGATAACCGATACCGACACGCGTTGCATCGTTAAATTCGTATAATGCACCTAACTGGTAGCCTAAATCCAGCGCATCACCATCGGCACGAACACTGCCGATATATGGCTTTTTGGAACTGGTTAAATGTGCCCATACATATTGAATTTGCATACCGGCACCCAAAGACAATTTATCGGTTACTTTATAAGCAGCCATCGGGGTAAATGTTGCAGTCTTAACATCTGAAGTAATACCGTGATCACCGCCTACCCAATCTTGATCATACTTTGTAATCATACCGAACGGGCTGTTACCGGCAAGACCGATAAACAATCTATCATTAATTTGATGTGAAATCGTAAAATTAGGAGAAATCGCTGCATGAACAACGTTGTGGACATCAGCATCTCTGTTACCGTCTTCACCACGCACTTTTTTAGCCGTTGCTTTCGGCGCAATATAAGTCGCACCGCCCGTAAATGATGTGCCTTTATGTCTGGTTAAACCGGCAACATTGTAATATGTGTATGAATTATCTTCTGCACCGGCGGTTGCGCCTGCATAAGCGTTACCTTGAGCGGCCGCAGATTGCTCTCTCAAGTGGAAACCGGCTGCCATTACATCAGCGGAAACTAAAATCACGCTTAAGGCAGTCGTTATAGTCAAAACTTTCTTCATATAAAGTCCTATTTAGTTGTTAAACTCTTGTTAACTATTTGAAATATCCAATAGTTACCCGAGGGAAACTTATAAAACATAATATTTATTTTGGCAAGACTTTTTAACAAATTTTATCACAAACTGTGTGTATAAACACCGTAAATCATCATTTTTAAAAGTAAAAACAATGTGTTATATTAATACTTTTGTATTG
>CAMVHF010000024.1 GCA_947167235.1 uncultured Alphaproteobacteria bacterium | reverse complement strand
ATACAAGGGGCAAAGGCAGCGGATACTAACATAACCGGGAAAACGAGATAAACACTTTTTTTCATATTAATTCTCCTAACAGTTAAACTGAATATATAATTATCTATCTAAAAATGTTTGTCAAGACTAGACAATTAAAGTTAAGTGGTATATAGTGCATAGGATTTTATGATAATCATTTGTTTAGAGGGAAAAATGTTAAAAAGAACAAAAATTAAAGAATTATTGGCTTCCGAGCACACTATTGCGGAAGTTTTGGTAAAAGGTTGGGTTAAAACAAAACGCGATTCTAAGGACTTTTCATTTATTGAGGTCAATGACGGATCATGCTTAAAAAATATTCAAGTTATAGCCAATAATACTCTGAACAATTATAATGATGTCAAAAAACTGACAACCGGCTCATCGGTTGCCGTTAAAGGTGCTTTGGTCGAGTCTGCCGGCGGTAAACAAAAATTCGAAATTAAGGCTGAAAATGTCGAAATTTATGGTATTGCACCGGACGATTATCCGTTGCAAAAGAAGGGGATGAGCGATGAGTTTTTGCGTACCGTTGCGCACTTACGTCCGCGTACCAACAAGTACGGTGCGGCTTTCCGTGTACGTTCGCGTTTATCGTATGCCATTCATCAATTTTTCCAAAATCGCGGATTCGCGTATGTTCATACACCGCTGATTACCGGTTCCGATTGTGAAGGTGCCGGCGAGATGTTTCAGGTAACAACTTTAGATATGAAAAATCCGCCGTTGTTGCCGAACGGTGAAGTCGATTACAGTAAAGACTTTTTCGGTAAAGAGGCTCACTTAACGGTTTCGGGACAACTGAACGGTGAAATGTATGCTTGCGCTTTGGGCGATATTTATACATTCGGTCCGACGTTCCGTGCCGAAAATTCCAATACCCAACGCCATGCCGCCGAGTTTTGGATGATTGAACCGGAAATGGCATTTGCCGATATCAATGATGATATGGATTTGGCTGAAGATATGGTTCGTTATTGCGTTAAGGATATTATGGAAAATTGCGCCGAAGATTTGGATTTGTTTGAGCGCTTTATTGATCCGACATTAAAGCAGACTTTAAGCAATATCGTAGAAAACGGTTTTGCCCGTATTACCTATACCGAAGCTATCGAAATTATGCAAAAATCTGGTCATAACTTTGAATATAAGCCGGAATACGGGGTGGACCTGCAAACCGAACACGAGCGCTTTTTAGCCGAAGAACATTTCAAACGTCCGGTAATCGTTCGCGACTATCCGAAAGAAATCAAGGCTTTCTACATGAAATTAAATCCGGATGGTAAAACCGTTGCCGCCATGGACGTTTTGGTCCCGAGAATAGGCGAGTTAATCGGTGGCTCGCAACGTGAAGATCGCTATGATGTTTTGTTGCAAAAAATTAAAGACTTGGGAATGGATCCGGAAAATTACGCATGGTATCTCGATTCGCGCAAATACGGAACTGTGCCGCATGCCGGTTTCGGTTTGGGTTTTGAACGTATGATGATGCTGGTGACCGGAATTGCCAATATTCGTGATACGATACCGTTCCCGAGAACTCCTAAATCTATCAGCTTTTAAGGAAAACGTATGAAAAAAATCCTGCTTGTTATCAGTTTTATTTTAGCATTATCCGCACATCCGGCATTTTGTGAAGAAACATCGGATGCAACGGTGCAGGCGTCCCAAACGGATGTTGAAGAAAAAGACTCTGTAAACGCAGATGCTTCAACAGCAGAAACAGCTCCGGCACCGGAAGATAAAACGTTAGGAATGACAATCGGCGAAGACGGTTCAATCCAAGTTGCCGTTGATGAAAACGGGGAACTTGTTGAGGTTCCGTTGACAGTTGAAGAAGTTATTCATACCGGTTATGATCAGCTAGGCGAAATCAAATCTTTGGTTTTGGAAAAAGATGAAGATGATTTATATGCCGATCCGGAAATTAAACCGCTGAATAAAGAAATGTCCGGCGAAGAACGCAGCGATAAAAATAATACGGACTTTACGGATTTATTCGGGGAAAAGAAATTGCCGGAATTGTTATGTTCGGATGCCAAATTAAAACAACAGGTTGAGGACTTTATTTATCAAAACATCAATAAACAGGAAACGCGTTCGGTTGTCGAAAAACGTTTGCGTGTTCTGCTGGTCAAAAATCTGAAAGATTTTGCAGAAATTACCGCCGAAGATATTACCGGTAAAAATAAATTTGAAGCCCTTGCCGCCGTAATGGAATTAAAAGTAAACCGCTTTACGCCTATTTACAAAATTTGTGCCAGTAAAGGCAATGATTACAGCAAATTTGAAAGTGTTTATGTGGTTATCTACGCGTATCAGGACTATTATAAAGTGGTTGTATCGAATTTGATGCCGACACCTAACAGAATGGATGAAGCAACATTTATTTATAATTGGTAATAAAAAATGGTCAGCGCTACAGATCTTGTCGTTTATGAAAATAAAAGTAATCTGCCGGTCATTATTGAAGATGACGGGTTACAGAAATATTTGGAGCAAATCAAACAATTTCCGGTATTAAGCGAGGAAGAAGAGAATAAACTTATCCGCGATTTTAAGGAACAGGGAGATTTACAGGCCGCACAAAAATTAATTACATCACATTTGCGGTTGGCAGTTAAAATCGCATTAACATATCGTCGTTACGGTTTGCCGACGGCCGATTTGATCTCCGAAGCTAACATCGGATTGATGCAGGCGGTGAAAAAGTTTGATATGAATAAAAAAGTCCGCCTTTCGACTTACGCAATGTTGTGGATTAAAGCTGCCTTAAACGACTTCGTTTTGCGTTCATGGTCGCTGGTTAAAATCGGTACGGTTGCCGCGCAAAAGAAGTTGTTCTATAATTTGGGCAGAATTAAGGCTCGCTTGGGTTTGTACGATAATAAAGAACTGGAACCGACGGTGGTTAAAAAAATCGCCAATGAATTAGTGGTTAGCGAAAAAGATGTGGTCGAGATGAACCGCCGCATGGGGGGCGACAGCTCGCTGAATAAAACAGTCGGTAATGATGAAGATGCTGTTGAAGCTATTGACTTACTGGCCGATAAATCGCAAAATGTGGAAGGGCATTTAGCTAATAAGCAAGAAGCGGATTTACGCCGTCAGATTTTGCTTAAAGCCTTGGCAAAGTTAAATGATCGGGAACAATACATTGTCAAAAACCGGATGTTGACCGATACGCCGCAAACACTGGATGAAATCGGCGATAAATTCCAAATCAGTCGCGAACGTGTACGCCAAATTGAAAAACGCGCCTTTGAAAAACTTTCGGCTGAAGTCAGACAAGCAATGTCCATGGCTGCATAGATGACGGATTATTTTACTCAAATCGTGCAAAAATTAGTACAAGCCGGAATTGAAAATCCGCGTTTGGAAGCTCGAATTTTGCTTGCCCATATTTTGCATTGTGAACCCGATGAAATCTTTACCGGTATTAATATAAGTCCGGAAAATATGCAACGAACCGAAGTTTTGTTGCAACAGCGCCTAGCTCATAAGCCGCTTGATAAAATCATCGGGAAAAGGGCGTTTTATAAAGCTGAATTTAAGGTAAATGAACAGGTTTTGTCACCGCGGCCGGATACCGAAATTTTGGTCGAAGCGGCTTTAGAGTATTTGCAAAATAAGGCAAAGCCGCATATATTAGATTTAGGTACGGGGAGCGGCTGTATCATAGAAACTTTGCTGCAAGAAATACCTGATGCCAAGGCAATCGCCGTCGATATTTCCGCTGCGGCGTTGCAAGTTGCCAAAGAAAATGCCGCTCGACTGAAAGTAAGCGAGAGACTGCGGTTTATTAATGCCGATTGGTTTTCGACGGATTTTGTGCAACAAATTAATGCAACGTTTGATATGGTTGTCAGTAATCCTCCTTATATTCCGACGGCGCAAATTGCCGATTTGGATGTTGAAGTCAAGGATTATGATCCTTTATTTGCGCTTGACGGCGGAACAAGCGGGTTTGACAGTTACAGGCGTATTGCCGATATTGCGCCGCAATTACTGAAAGAAAGCGGATATATACTGCTTGAAGCGGGTATAAATCAGGTCGAAGCAATTCGAAATATATTTATACAATCCGGTTTGAAACATGTTAAAACCGTTCGAGATTTAGCCGGTATAGAACGCTGCGTAATTATGCAAAAAGAGTTGCATAAATAAAAAAAAGTTGATATATAAAACTCAGAGCATATTTTGTCGCTCGGTAAAAACTTAATTTGATATTTTAATTTTTTTGAATGGATTGATATGAAAAAAATCAATAACAATAATAATAAATTTCGCGGTAATGCGATTTATTCTCTTAATTATAAATTTGACAGTGTCAGTGTGGCCGGCAAATTCAGCGGTACGGCACTGGAATTGATAAAAAAATATAATGAACTGGCTAAAGAAGCTCAAAGTAACGGTGATTATGTCGAGATGGAAGTATTCCGTCAATATGCCGAACACTATCGTAAAATTGTAACCGAAATTAATGAACGCAAGAACCAAGTGCGTGATAATCAAAATGATACCGTCAACGGAAAATCCGAAGAAATTAATTCCGATAAGCCGGCCGATAACGGTTTAGTCGAAACCGAAAGTGCCGAACAACCGGCTGCCGAAGCGCCGACTGCCGAAGCGGCAACCGCTGAAAAGAAGGTTCGTCGCCGTCGTAATTTTACAATTATTGAAGTTTCGGAAAGCAGTGCCGAACAGACTCCGGTTCAGGATGAAACTGCAACCGAAGAAAAACCGCGTCGACGCGTTTTAGGTCGTAAGCCGCGTGCTACAAAGGAAAGCAACGAAACAAAGGCATAAAATGCAAAATATATTATTGGATTGTGACGGCGTTTTGTATCCGCTGTCCGAGTTGTCAACAGCCGATATTGTCAATGCGGCAAAGCAAACATACAGAAATGATTTGGGCCTAACGGGTATTGAGCAAAGCATCATTTCTAAGCAAACCATAGATGACGGACATCTGGGATTGTTTAATTATATTAAAGCGATTTGCGAATATAAAAACTATGATTTTGATCTTTTCTGTACCAATATGGCCGAGCGAATTGATTATACTCATATTGCATCCAATAAGGCTTTGTGGCATAAACTGCAAAGCTTAACCTCGCAGTACAATATAGCCATAGCCAGTAATAACAGTCGTGTACATATAGGCAAAGTAACCGAACGCTTATTTGATAAAAATGCCGAAGATATGGAAAAATCCGGTATCAAAATTTTCGATATTACCGATATGCGCAATAAAGAAGGGTGGTTTATGCCTAAACGCGTACCGAATGCCTTAAAACTGTTGGCTATGCGGAATGATTACGAACCGAGTGAGACAATTTTGTTTGATGATACCGGTGAAAATATCAGAACGGCGCGTAAAATCGGTATGCACGCTACACTGATTACACCGCAAAATACGCTGGAAAATAATTTACAGACATTTATCCGTCTGCCGCTTGAAAAGGGACGAATTTATGAATGATTTGAAAGAAGCTTATGAGATTGCTTTAACGGCAGATGTGTCAACGCCGGAGAACAGCATTGTTTTGTACAGCATAAGTTATCAACCGACCGATAAAAATAAAAAACAGGCGCATCAATATATGCTTGAGCATCCTGAATGTATGATGCTGGATGATACCGAATGTGGCAAAAAACTGATTGCTTTGGGGTTGGAAACCGGTCCGGATAATCCGCCGGAAGAATTGATGAAAATATGGCGTATCGCATCTGAAAGGTTTATTTCGGCAGCTTCGGGGAATGTTACGGCATTTGTTGAAAATGCCGACAAACGTAGTACGTTCGTATCGGTTGAATTGCCGCTGATTTTGCAAAATGACAATATAAAATTGATCAACGGTCGGGATAAGTTTGAATTTTCTCAAGCATTTTCCGTTTGAATTTTTTATACCGCCGAGTAAATATAACAAAACAAAAAAACCGCTTATTAAAGCGGCTTTTTTGAATGTGATTCGCTAAGCTGGTATTACCAAACGATGCGAACATTACCTCCGACGCCCCAAGCATTATAGTCAGAGCCAAAGGTATAGTTACCGAATGCACCGATCGAGAAGTTTTCAATCAGTTCGGCATCGGCACCGATTTCGACACGGCCCAAAGTTTCATTTTTCAATGTGTCATCATATTCTTCATCGTTAATTTTAACTTTACCGCCGGATTCGATTGTTTGGATAACCGAAGGCTTGAAGTAACCGGTTGTCGGTAATTCATGCTCGCTGTTGAACTGATATTCAAACTTAAGAGCTGCTTCAAGTTCGACATCATTGATGTTTCCGAATTCGACTTTTTTATCATTGCTGTCGGTAAGCTCATCAAATTTGATATAATCATAAGTTGCACGAATTGAAGGCGTAATGACAGAACGCTTACTGGCTCGGATATCATAACCCAATTCGGCTTGAGCACCTACGTTGATACCATCGGTTGAGGCCGTAACATCATTATCGGCTTTCATATCGACTTTAAGTTTACCGAAGTAACCTGCGCCCAAGAAGTACAGATTACCATAGTACTTACGATAGTAGAGACCGGCTAACATACTCTTGATGGTCAGTTCGCTGCCGCCGTACGGAGAATAGTATTTTTTACCTTCTTTGCCGCCGTCATTTTCGTATTTACCGTCACGATAAGAACCGAAAATACCGATCATATCGCTGTGCGTCGGCTGATAGTCCAAACCGAATTCGACACCTTTTAATTTGAAATCGGTTTCTACCGGCTTATCAAATGTACCGGCACGATATGAAGGTCTTGCCCATAAACGATACTTAGCCGGTGCACTTTCATAACGACATTCATGATAGCTGCAGTTATCGGCATAGCAGTTGCACTGACCGCGGTTGGTTCTGGTTACATCAAAGATGATGCCCCGTGTTTGTTCAACGGCCGAACGCGGTAAGTCAATATAGGCCAAATCTTCAGGATCTAAACCTTCCGGTGTCGGCGGAACCGGTTCCGGATCACGATATAAGAACCAATCGTAGACAGAGCCGTTTTCTTCATAGCCGACTTTAATCTCATAGCTGCTGTTTTGAGCATTAACACTGAAACCGTATTGCGATAAATCCTGCTCCGACTGAGTTTGTGCAAAGTAGATTCTATCGTATTCGCCCAATGTTACTTCACTGATATCGCTGTTGGTCATATCAACGAATGTAATATTGGTCGGTGTTTCCGTTGTATTATAAATACGATGGTCAATTGTAACAACATCGGCTTCTAAGTTCGGATTATCTAAGTTAATGATAATCTCGTTACCGGTTTTACTGGTTAACGTATCAATATGAACGTTGGTTAAAACACCGTCAGCCGCACTGATAATACCCGAGTTGACAACTGCATGAGCGATTCGGATATCCGTATCATCTGCGGCTGCTGCATACGAAACCGTACCGCTGTTGGTTATGGTGTTTGCCAAATAGAAACTGTTATCTGTTGTAACGGTATCTGTATATTTAAGCATTGAATCGGCAGCAATATCAAAATTGTTATTATTCAGCGTATCTGCCGATGTCAAATAAATATGAGAATTGCTTGCCATATTAACAACGTTATTGGCTAAATTCATAACCGGATCTTCATCAATAAAGCCTGTTGATCCAAGGTTTAATTGAGTATTTGAAATATTGTAGTTACCTGTACCGCCAAATGTCGAATTTAAGATAACTTGAGTTTCTTCGGTATTGATGGCAGCCGTTTGCATCGCCGAATCAGACGGAACCTGCGGAGCTGCTGAATCGCCGGTTATGGTAATGGAACCGCCGTTTTCATTGTAGATATCATCGGAACTTGTATTGAATACAACTTTAGATGTATCTCTCAAATTAAGGCTTATACCGGAAGCACTGTCATTATAAATGGCACCGCCGATACCGTCGGTTGCCGTATTACCGTTGAATATAACAGTTGTGTTACCGGATATATTTCCGCTGACATAGCTGCCGGCACCGCTTTTGGCGACATTGTAAATACCGGCACCTCTTTGGGCGGTGTTAGATTGGAAATTTAAAATTGGAGTATCGCCGCTTTCCAAAGAACCGGTATTGGATATTTCTACGGTGGATCCCTCATTGTAAATAGCGCCGCCGTTGTCGGTTGCCGTGTTAGAGGCCAACGATACCGTACCGTTACCGAGGCGGAATTCTACGTCACTGGCGCTGGTGTTATAGATTGCACCGCCGTTGACGGCTGTATTTGAAGATAATTGAACGGTTGAACCGTTGGTGGCCGAAATGGTCGCCGTACCGATAGAACCGGCATTCCATGTGTTATTGTACAGAGCACCACCGTTATTGGCAGCTATGTTATTTGAAATTTCGATATTGCCCTGAGCACCGTTAATCAGTAAAAATGTACTGTATGATGTTCCGGCGGATGTTGCACTTGAACCATCGGCTTTGTTATAAATCGCACCACCGTCATTGGCAGAGTTGTTGGAAATCTTCAATGTTTTTCCCGCACCGATACTTTCAATCGTCATTTGACCGTAATTACCATTGAAAATGGCACCGCCGTAATAATATTTAACGGAACTGCCGACAGCCGTTGATACATTGATTCCGTTATCCGAAATATTAACATCGGCTGTTTGTGCCTGAATAGTCATGCGTGAAATTTTGTTGGCTTCGCCGTCGTTGTAAATAGCGCCGCCGAACGCATGAATAGTTCTTCCGGTCGTTTCGGTTACTTCAATGACGTTATTGGTAATATTACTGTCGATGATTTTTGTTTCAGCCAAATTATTGTGGTTATAAATGGCACCGCCGAAACCATCGCTTATGGTTCTGACAGTATTGTATGTAAACGAACTGTTGTAAACCGTGGTGGAATTGTTGACATCATCGACGGCACTGGCAAGTGCACCGCCGCCGGTAATGGTCAAATCATTTTGATTTTTCCATCTGGCACTGTTATTTGTAAAGGTTGCATCATTAATTTCCATATTGCCGGTGTTATAAACGGCACCGCCCAAAGCGGTATCTCTGGCGCTGGCATAGTTATCGGAAAATGTGCGTGTACCGCCGTCATACGCCATAATAAAATTACCGGCATTATAAATGGCACCGCCGACTGCTTTGCCGCCGATCTCAGTGTCATATACATGTGTTGCCACCTCGGTTGATGATGTAAAGTTGCCGGTAAATGAAGATGTGCCGGTTAAATTATATTCCGGAGTAACCGTTTCATCACCTAATGTAAATTTGGCGGCATTAAAAATGGCACCGCCTTCGGCATATTTACCGATGGCATAGTTATTGGAAAAACTATCACCGGCCGAATTATATCTGCCGCCGTTATAAATGGCACCGCCGCTGGCAATCTTGGTCAGACCGCCGTTGGTTGATTCAGCATATTGATCACTGTTTCTCCATGTCGTTATGTCACTCTGATCAATGGAACCCATTGTACCTAAAATATATGTTTTAACCAAATCGCTGGCACTGAAAAAGTCTTCGTTACCGACATGGTTGCCCGTAAAGGTGTTGTCACTGGAGTTAATAACGCCCATGTGTACGGCCGTACCGATGCCGCCCGGACCTAATCCGACAAACGAGTCGTTGTAAACCGCACCGCCGGAAGCTTGAATAAAGTTCATGGCAAAGTTGCCGTTAAACGAACTGTTGGAAATAGTGTTATTGGTTATGCCGGGTAAAGCCTGAGTAATAATTGCAACAGGATCTTCGTATGAGCTGATGTTATAAATAGCACCGCCGACCGACAAACTGTCGGCACCGGCCCAAACGAAATCGGTTGCACTGTTATAGTTAAAAGTTGCATTATTAACAACCAACAGACTGTCTAGAGCCGTATTAAGAGCATTTTGTGTCGCATTATGGTTTTGAATGGCACCGCCGCCGAAAGTAATATTGGTTGCGCTGGCATTATGTTTATTGGCTATAACCGTACCGGAAGCCGGAGACGGGATGATTCCGGTTTTTTGGTAGCCGACACCGACGATACCTTTGTTTGTTACCCAGTACTTATCGCCGTTTCCGTATGTGCCGCCGGCATCATCATGCGAAATCAGTTCTTGCGTTAATGAGCCGTGCATCAGGATACCTTGTATTTCCGGTGCTGCTTTTTGAGCATCAATATCCGTACCCATTTCCGTTTGTAATTTGGTAGATACGGCGGCATCGGTGCTGTCAAAAATTTTATCGATATTATATTCGGTTGCATTAGCCGCATTCATTGATACAAAGAAACCTGCGGCACACATATTTAAAATAAGGCACTTTTTCAATACGCTGCGGTATTGTGCGGATAAAAGTCCTATTCCGGTACGACTAAGCTTAAGCATAACATTTCTCCTTATAATTTGTCATTACAATATCGAGAAAATGTTAATATTTTGATAATATGCCGTAAAAAGTTGAAAAAACGGCAAAATATGATGACGCTATTCCGGAAGATAAACCGTCAGGTTGAAAACGTTTTCTAAAAAGAATAAACTGATAAAACAGATAATCATGGCCATTACAGGCGCCATACCCCAGCCCATAACGATTTTACGCACAATCATCCAGTTTATTCCGCGACCGCCTTTAATCAAACCGATACCCAAAATTGCCCCGATAACAGCCTGCGTGCTTGATACCGGAACCATCGGTAAAGTCGGTAAAGAAGATGCTTCAAGCCAGTTGTGTAAGGTTACCGAAGAAAACAGCAACAAAACAATAGATTGCGACATAACGACGATTAATGCAACCATCGGCGACATTTTCATTAAATTATTGCCGACGGTCATGATAACTTTTTTGGAGTAGGTCAAAATACCGACACTGACGGCTATTGAGCCGAGCAAAAATAAGACCTGTTCCGGACTTAGCGTCAAAATACTTCCCAAATGCAGCGGCTTAAACGGACAGGATTCGACAAACACGCCGACTACGTTGGCGATATTGTTGGCGCCTAATGCATAGGCACCGAGTGCGGCAGTAACGACTAAACCGATGCGTGTCAGTTGATCCTGCGTCAATAAATGCATGCTCGAGCATTTTAGGAGTTTTTTTAATCCCAAATACAGCAAGACTGCAACACATCCTGATATCAAAGGACAGGTAATCCAAGTGGCGACGATTTCGGTTAACGTACAGTAATCGGTCTGGCGTCCGGCGTACAAGTTCCAACCGATAATTGAGCCGACGATGGCTTGTGAAGTCGAAACCGTTACGCCCATTCGGAGAACCAGATAAACAGCCAATGCCGCCGATAATGCCACCATAAATGAGCCGGCAAGAGCATTAACCGAACCTAAATTGCCTAATGTCTCACTGGCACCGGCACCGCCGAAAACCGCTCCAAAAATAACAAATATCGAAGCAATAATTGCAATTGTCGTAAAGCGCACCATTTTTGAACCGACGGCCGTACCAAAAATGTTCGAGGCATCATTGGCACCTAAAGACCACCCCAAAAACAAACCGCTGCTTAAGAAGAATAAGTAACTTAAATCCATCAGATATCTCTTTTAATGGTGAATATCAAAACGGCATCGATACAGTCCTCGGCCCGATCGGCAATGTCGGCAACATCGCCCACTAATGTATTGAGCTGAATTTTATGAGCCAATTCCATATCCGAATCAAAGACATCCTGCTTCAGACTGGCCCATGTTTTATCACTTTCGTGTTCGAGAAAATAAACTTTTTTCGAATAGTCGCGCACTGTGGCAAAATCGCGGAAAAAAGCACGAGAGGCTATTGCCATATTTTCGGCACATTCCGAAACCTGTTTAACTAAGTTTTTAAATTTAGGTTGAAATTTTTCCGGAATATCCGGCTGTTCAATATAAAATTTATGAGCAACTTCATCAAATTCGTTAATTACTTTATCAATATTTTCAACCATTTGCAGAACATCGGCACGCAAATCCGGAATCAGATTGTGAATATAAAGACCGCTTTCTATATCGCGACGCAAATCATCGGCTTGAGATTCTATATTTTTGATTTTTTTGCTTATCCGACGATAATTTTGACTGCGTTTTTCTTTGATGAACGTATCAAAAGCTTCTTTAAAATACATGGAGCATTCAATAACTTTATCGTGCATTTCATCGATTTTCTGCTCTAAATCGCGCGTTGCCGAAAACATGGAAAGTTTTATATTAAACATTGTGACCTCTTTAATTATTTTGTTATGTTGTAACGGCAATTCCCTAAAATGTCCACTGTTATTTAAATTTTAAGCAAAATTGTTATAATTGCATATTTAATTCTTGCATTTTGAAATAAACCGAACTAAATTACACATTGTGTTTAAACATCAATTAAATAAGGAAATATATTATGAAAGGTTTTTCAATTTTATTATCTACCGTAGCTATTATTTTAGCTTCAGTATCTTTAGTTATGTCTACCAAAACAAACGGTGCCAGCGGTTCGGTTGAAACAGCATTGCAAGATAATCCGAAAATGGTTGTAGATGCATTCAAAGCCTACGAAGATCAACAACGTATTGCCAAAGAACAAGCTGCTGCCGAATCATTAAAGAAAATGGCTGATGATAAAAACAACATTTTTGTCGGTCCTGAAAGCGCCAGCATTACAGTTGTCGAATTCTTTGACTTCTCTTGCGGTTATTGCAAAAGATTGGCTCCGGCAGTTGAAAAAGTTATCGCTGCTAATCCGGATGTAAAATTCGTATTTAAACCTGTTTCATTCGTTTCACCGGTTTCTCCGTATCAGGCAAAAGCCGGTGTTGCCGCTTCTAAACAAGGCAAATTTGTTGAATTCTATAAAGGTCTGATGGAATTCCAAGGCAGAATGACAGAAGCATCTGTTGATGAAGTAGCGACTTCTATCGGCTTAGATATGGATAAATATAAAGCTGATTTGAATTCCGGCGAAACAGCAAGCTTTTTGGCTGAAGTTTCTTCTTTATCTCAAAAAATCGGTGTATCCGGTGTTCCGGCATTATTCGTAAACGGTAAGCAGGCTGCTGCTTATTCTGAAGAAGAAATTCAAAATGTAATTAACGCCGCAAGATAATCTTTTTTGCGATTGAAAAACAAAAAGCAACTCATTATCGGGTTGCTTTTTGTTTTTAAATTATGTTTAAGAAAACTTATTATGTTTGACATCTTTAATCATTTGGTATAACTGTTATATTGATATTAATTGTGGATTGACATCATGGCTGATCAATTAAATTGTGCGGTATCTGTTATAATACCTGTATACAACGTTGCAAAAGTTTTGCCACGCTGTTTGGACAGTGTTATCAAACAGACATTGCAAAATATTGAAATAATATGCATCAATGACGGCAGTCCGGATGATTGTGCTCATATTTTACAAAATTATGCACAAAAAGATAAGCGCATAAAAGTCATTACACAAGAAAACAAGGGACTCTCGGCTACTCGTAATCAGGGGTTGGATATTGCCACCGGTGATTATATCTTTTTTGTAGATTCCGATGATTATCTGCATCCGCAGGCGTTGGAAATTTTCTATAAGACAGCCGTTAAAACCAAAGCACCTGTTGTGGTTTCAAAGAGTTACTACAAACTCGGCAAAGATGCCGTTTCATCAGCCTTATTCAATACCGATAAAATCTCGTATTCCATATGCAAATCGCCCTTGCGCGGTTTATACCGCCATCGTTTGATATCGGCGGTGGCCTGGAATAAAATGTACAAAACATCAGCCTTAAAAGATTTTCGCTTTATTGAAGGAATATATTTTGAAGATTGGCCTTTTACCGCCTGTTTCTTCTCCAGTATTGATAATTTTGCCCTGATAAACGAAAAATTGTATATCTATAATACGGCAACGCCTTCCATTACGCGCAGTCAGTTCACTATTAAAAAAATTCATGATTATATTGTCGGGATTCGCTACGTCTATAACTATTTTCAGCAAAAGCAATTGAAAGAAGCATGGAAAATCGTTCGTAAAAACAGAATCAATATTTCATTGAAGATGATGCTTTCCAAAATATCCAAAAGCAAAGAAAACCGAGATGAATTGGAACGTTATTTTAAGACCGAGTACACAAAGTTAGCCGATGAGCATTTAATTTATTTCAGTGACCTGACATTAAAAAGTAAATTCAGATTAATCCGCCTGTTTTGGCATCAACGTAATCACTAATGTTCAATGTAAAAGAAGTCGTAAATCTTGGCAAATATGATATTTGTCATCATAAATGTTACGGTTCCGACGGTGTGTGATAACCATCCTTGCAGATTATAAGCGTTATCAAAGTGATCGGCAATAATCTCCGGATATATAAGCATAAGAGATATGGCAAAGAATTGCCAGAAGTTGCCTTTGGTTTTATCTCCGACTTTGCTAAATGAGGCGTTACGTCCGCGTAGAGACGCTATCCATGCCAGATAAGGTCTGCATACAAGCGTCGGCATTAATAATGTGAATATACCGTAAAGTACCAATTTGTAAAAAAATGACCGCGGACTGTTGGAAACCGTCAAAATCAAATATTGTTCATAAAAATCCAAGTATAGATCTTTATAACCTAAAAACAAAGGTACCATCGGTAAAAAAACAATCATAACCGATACCAGTGCCAATAAGATAATCGCTTTGGATGACGGTGCCAGACTGCCGGCCAATTTCGAAAAATCGAAATACGGTCTTAAATGATAGTAATAGCGGAAGAAAAAGCACCAAAACATATAGTAACATACAACCCAGACCAAACTTAACGGATTACTGATGCCCGACGGGATATTTTTGATAACCAGCATAAACACCATATTCATAACAAACAGACACACACAGAACTCGGCATTATATCGAATATATCGACAGCTTGCACGCAGAATGTCGCCGATGTTCATTTTGAGAATTTTCTGTTTTTTAGTCAGTTTAGGCATTTTGATCCGTCTCAAGCTTATAGCCGCCGTTATCCGTTACAATCAGGCGGCGACCGTTATCCGGTTCTACTTTTTGGCGCAAACGATATATATGCGTTTCTATCGTGTGCGTCGTTACATCTTCATTATATCCCCATACATTTGTCTGTAAGTCGTTTTTACTGACGAAGTCCGGTGCATTTTTGTACAGGTATTTTATGATTCCGACTTCTTTTTCGGTTAATTTAACACTCGTTTGGCTAACCAAATCAACTATTTCACGTTTATTGGGATACAAACGATAATTATTAAAGGTCAAACAGCCGGCATCCGAACTGTCGAGTTTATTGTTGGCCGAACGGACAATATCCAAAAGACGCATCAATCGCAGCGGTTTTTTAAGACATATATTAAGATGATCATTTTTATCATCACCGTCTTGCATTAAATAGACAATCGGCACGGAAGCATGTTCGGCTCGAATATTCTGACCTGAAGCCATGTTGCCGTCATAAATGATAATATCCGGTAAATCATCTATAATTTCGGCATCGGTAACAAATCGGCTGAACTGATTGTTTAAGTCGGCTTTCAAATCATCATTATCGGAAATAATCGATATTTTAACCATGTTCCTCTCTAAAAATTAAGTTCCAAACCGCCTATGGTTGCAAAACCTTTATTACCGTCGATATTGTATTTTTTATCGCCTTTATATTCCGCATAGGCCGTCGTTAAATATACGGCCGCATATTTGCAAAAAGCGAGCCTGTTGGCAAATGTAAAAATATGATCTTCGGCAGATATTTTATCGGACTTGGCATGAAAATAGGTTAAGCCTGTTTTAAACGGTCCGATTTCATAAGATAAACCGACGTTAAAGGCCTGACCGCGGCGATATCCGTCAAAATAAAACGGCATATCGTCGGATTCTTGCAAATTAAGGGCATAATCTTTCGAGGAGGTAAAACTCTTACGGTACGAACCGCCTAAAGTCCAACCTTTACGATATAGGCTCAAACCGGCTGAAATCTCCTGATTGTTTTTATGATTGTAGGCGTATCCGAGAGAACTTTCGATCTCGATATAGTTTAAATCTAAATCGTTATATAAGCCGGCAGCATAGGACGAGCGGTTATCATAACGGCTGTGTTTGTTGATAAGTCCGGCTTTGGAATAACTGTCCGGTGTGTATGAAAAAGCTGCTTTAGTGGCATAAAATTCCGGCGTAACATAACTTATTTTAGGCGCATCGGCATCGGTATTGAGATACGTTGAATTTAATGTTCTGTATGATGTCATGCGGCTGTGACGTTGCCAATTCGGGTTGGCGATAAAATCGGTTATCGGCGAATTGTTAACGCGAAAAGCGCCGACCGAAGGTGCACCGACCGCCATTTGATAGGCGGCATTATAAACTTGTCCGGCACTGAGTTCGCCATATGCGGTTTCGAGTGTAGCATAAACATTCTCGCCCCATTCGCCGTGATTATAGTCCTCAACCTCTTTATTGCCGGCGATTTGTCCGTCAATACCTAAAATAACGGCCGTTTCATCGTCAAACCGATATCCGAGCGATGAAGTTATTTCGGTACTGACCGGTGTGTGATTATGCTTGTAAAGCGGACGGTATTTGTCGGCATAATCGGTATAACCGTAAAAACCGTTTGCCGTTAAGCCGTAGTTGTATTCAAACTCTCCGGCCAGTGCCGAAGAAGCCAATCCCGATAAAATAAATGCTGCAATATATTTTCTCATTTTTTAACCTTTTATGTTAATTTAAGAATTACGAATTGTTCTGTCAACATAAATTCGTCGTAAGATACTTTTTAATTAAGCCTGTTTATAAAATTATAAATAGTGCTTTTAAATTTTGTTTTATTATATATAATAATGTCAGTTTAATTTGTTTTGCAAAAGAATCGAAAGGAAAAATAATGCAAAAACCGGTAATGTTATTAATTTTGGACGGTTGGGGATACAGAGAAAAAACAACTGAAGATAACGCTATTGAAATGGGAAATACGCCGAATTGGCACAATCTTTTGAAGACTTGCCCGCATTCTTTTATTGAAACATCGGGTTTGGACGTCGGTTTACCTGCCGGTCAGATGGGTAACTCGGAAGTCGGTCACATGAATTTGGGTGCCGGACGCGTGGTTATGCAGGATTTACCGAAGATTGACCAATCTATCGAAAACCATACCTTAGAACAAAATCCGGTTGTTATCGAATTAATCAATACCTTAAAAAATAACGGTAAAATCTGTCATTTGATGGGTTTGATGTCACCGGGCGGCGTTCATTCGCATCAGGCTCATATTGTCGCTTTATGTGATATTTTAGACCGTAACGGTATTAACGTTCGCGTTCATGCTTTCTTGGACGGCCGTGATACGCCGCCGACTTCGGCAGAAGGATTTTTGGCCGAATTTTGCGAATCGATCAAAAATATGTCGCATGTTAAATTGGCAACGCTTTCCGGTCGTTTTTATGCCATGGATCGTGATAAACGTTGGGATAGGGTGGAACTCGCTTACAACAACATTGTTTTAGCCAACGGTAAGCGTTATGCAACCGCCGCTGAAGCCATTAAAGCATCGTATGCCGCCAATGTTACCGACGAGTTTGTTGTTCCGTGCGTGTTAGGCGATTATCAGGGAACCGAAGACGGTGATGCCGTATTAATGGCTAATTTCCGTGCCGACCGCGCCCGTGAGATTTTGTATGCCTTATCGGATGAAAAATTCGAAGGTTTTGTTCGTCAAAAAGTCGTTAAGTTTTCTATCAGCGTCGGTATGGCCGAATATTCGGTTGACCATAACCGCTTTATGAAAACGATTTTTGCCCCGGAAGCTTTGAAAAATATTTACGGCGAAATCGTCTCTAATCACGGTATGACGCAGCTTCGTATTGCCGAAACCGAGAAATATGCCCATGTTACTTTCTTCTTTAACGGTGGTGAAGAACGCATGTTCAAAGGCGAAGATCGTATTTTAATCAACAGTCCGAAAGTTGCTACCTATGACTTAAAGCCGGAAATGAGCATCTATGAAGTAACCGATGCATTAGTCGATGCCATTGAAAGCAAAAAATACGATACCGTTATCTGCAACTTTGCCA
>CAMVHF010000023.1 GCA_947167235.1 uncultured Alphaproteobacteria bacterium | reverse complement strand
TCGGTAATTGTTCGGTATATGTTGATAATCAGAATAAGTGCGATACCTGTAACAGTAAATACTATCCGACCGATGGCGGCGCAACATGCTCACCGATTACATCATTTGATACCTGTCAGTACAGCGGCGGTAAAGATGATTTGTGTAGTCAATGTCAGGCAACATATTACCCGAAGGGCAGTCAATGTACCAAGATAAGCAATTGTCAAGACAGCAACGGTTATGATAATGTATGCTCACGTTGTGATTCGGCATACTATATAAATGGCGGCGCTTGTATGGCTATTCCGAATTGTAGCGCCAGCGGCGGCTATTATAACCAATGTACAACCTGCTCGACAAATTATAACTTGAATAATGGTGTATGTTACAGTGATAACGATTATTGTACCGATGTTTTGGGATTGGGTACACCGACTTGTTATGCAACCCAAGACAAGGTTTATTGTCCGTTGGCACGAGGCGGTACAAATTACAGCTACTGGTCTTGTGAAGGCGAAGCTGATCCGAATTGTGCAACCAGAGATGCTTCGACAGGTAAGTGCAGTACATGTAATAATTTGTACTATCCGGACGGCAATGGTATTTGTCAACCGATAACATCGGGAAGCTGTACGACCAGTGACGGTGTAAATAACGCCTGCACGACATGTAATACCGGCTTCTATCCGAACGCATCAGGTATTTGTACACAGCAAAATATCGGTAATTGTTCGGTATATGTTGATAATCAGAATAAGTGCGATACCTGTAACAGCAAATACTATCCTACAAGTGACGGTGCGGTTTGTTCACAAATCAGCGCGTACAGCACATGTTATCGTAGTAACGGTAAAGATAATGCTTGTACACAGTGTAATTCCAGCTACTATGTGAACGGCAGTCAATGTACTAAGATAAGTAATTGTCAGACCAGCGCCGGTTATGTAAATAACTGTACTCGTTGTAATTCGACGTATTACGTCAACAGCAGCTATACATGTTCGCAAGTACCGAACTGTGATGCAAGCCAAGGTTATGATAACGTCTGTACATCGTGTAAAAGCACTCATCCGCAACTGGGTTCTAATGGTGTATGCTATACCGAATATGACTACTGTACATCATATTTGGCAACAAATTATACCAATACGACAGGTTGTTTAACGAGTTCACAGTATCCTGAATTTTGTCCGCTTGCGACCGGGGGCAGCAGTACAACCTATCGTACTTGTAAGACGGGCACGGTAAGTTATTGTACTCGGTATAGCCAAAATGCGTCTTATCCTAATACATGTGAATTATGTCAAGGCGGTTATTACTTATCCGGTAATGCTTGTATTAATCAAACGCCGATATTCGGATGCAAGACATATTTAACACATGCGGCCGGTTGTCAGGAATGTCATGAAGGTTTTGATTTATACAATGCAAGTTGTTCGCGTAATTCGACTTATGTTGCCGGTGGGGATTATGTCTATCGTGTATCAAATTATGATAGTGTTATCACCTCTGGTACGACAACGCTTACAACGCCGGTGGTTGTGACCGCTGCTACCAGTGGCGTGGGAGATATATATTCTAATTCGACAATTATCGGCTTTACATCAATACCTATGACGGCATCGGATTATCATCATTCAAGCAATACGCAGTTCGGAACAGAGTATTTCGGGGAATATGACGTATTCAATACTTCATACAGTGATAATTCAGGTACAAACAATGCATACATCATATTGGACGGTTCTAATGTCATAGGTGCGTCGGGTGGAGTAATTAACGAAGCTGCAAGTAATGCCGGATATTTAATCGGTTTATCTTCGCCGTATAATGTTGATAACAGGTTAAGTTACGGCGGTTCATGGGTAGGTCATGCAAATGTTTATAATGCGGCTTCATGGCAAAGTACAGAGCATGCTATGAACGGCTATATCCAAATAAACTATGTTTCTCCGAATGGGGGCGGACAATTTAATGTTTACGGTATATATGGTAAAAACCGTGCTTACAACGCATATACCAATAATCCGAATCCGATCTATTATTCTACGGGGGATGCGAACGGTTATATTTCTCTTAATATTGACAATGATGTTACCAACTACGGTATATATGCCGGTGATATGGCCTTTAATGCTTACGGACCGTCGGCAACGGGTAATATTAGCATAACTCTGACCGATGGTACGGGAATCGGTGTACACGGATATAATATGGCCGTTAATGCAGCCGCCGGCGGTAAAGGTTCTATTGTGATAGAAGGTTGGGGCTATGGCGTTTCATCTCAACAATACGCTTATAATGCATATAATGAGACCAACTCTGATATATACAGTGATACCAGAGGCGATATAACCGTATGGCAAGGTTTTGGTGTACATAGTCCTTCAAACAGTGCATATAATGCATATAATAAGAGTACCGGATATATTAGCTTGGTCGGTAGCGGTACCGCAGTATATGGTAAAAATGCTTATAATGCTTATAACGGTGCTACGGGACATATAGAGGGTAACGGCAACGGTCTTCAAGCTGCGCAAAATGCATATAACGTATATCAGGGCGGTAACGGCGAAATTATGATAACTGCTGGTACGGCTTTGCAAGGGCAGTATGTTTATAATGTTATGGACGGCGGTACAGGTCTTTTGAAGGTAACATCCGGTACGGCGATGCGAGCAAGCGTTGCGGCATATAATGCTTTTGGTTATACAGAGGGTTATCCTGCAAACGGAACGATTACTCTTACGGATTTGCGCGGAGAACCGGCAACTCTTTGCGCCGGTGGCGGACAATGTATAAATGCCGCCGGTCAATATGCAACCGGTACTATTAATCTTTCCGGCAGAACTTTGTTGAACTTTATCAATTCCGTAGATTCAGGTAATGGTATACTTAATGTTCATGATAATATTTCAGCAACAGTCACTCAAGATCCGGTTTCGCGGACGATTTTAGACAGTACCAGCCAAAACGGTGAAAACGGCCATATTAATGTTTATCTTGGTCAAGGTTGGGATAATCGTGATAAAGCAATCAGTGTTACGGCAATAGACGGTTCGGATCTGGAATATAAGAGTACTATTGTGATAACTCGTGATTATGATTTTGATACCTATGTCGGGGAGATTGTCGGTGTTAACAACGGCAAAATGACAGGTAATAGCTCTTATACTCCGTCAATTACCATTCAGAATGTTACTGCCGACAATATTTACGGTATTAAAAATGCCAAGGGATCTATTCTCGGAGATATTAGTATATTGGATGTATCCATAGGCGGAGATGATGAGGCCGGAAACGCTTACGGTGCTTATTATGTTCCGGATTCTTTTCATCATGAAGTCAGCCGAGCTAATATTGGGATGAATGTGACCGGTAACGATAATGACAGCAAGATTTACGGTCTGGCTAATGCTCGAAATGACGGTTCCATTGATATTTCTGCTGCCGGTGAGCTTGAATACATATATGGTATGTATGATGATTCATATTGCTGGGTGGCTTCAAACAACGGTTGGATTGATATTGAGTTGGTCGGCGAATCGTCCACTCAAAAAGCAACAACGGCAACCGGTATGTATCTTAATTATTCCGCAAGTTCTTTGGTAAAAAATGAAGGCTATATTAATGTCCAGAGTTCAAGAGATAACAGCAGATTATATGGTATCTATGATGGATTTGAATCTTATATGATTCAGAACAACGGTTCAATATATATCAATACTTATGCGGATAATAATGACGGATTATATGGTATCTATGGCGGAAATAATATTGAAAACAATGGCACAATCGATATTGGTGTATCGACGCATGGTAGTGATCAATTTTATTCCACGATTTCAGCTATATATAATCAATCCGATGGAAATGTGGTTAATACTGAGAACGGATATATCTATGTTATTATGGGGAGAGGTTTTGATAATTTACATCGTCCGTCTACATATGTTAGCGGTATATATAAATCCGGTAAGGGTAATATAATTAATCAAGGTTCTATAGATATAACAAGCCGTGGCGTCAGCAGTGTGTCCGGTATTCAATATCATGCTTCCAGAAGCAGCGGGGGTAGTATTGAAAATTCCGGATCTATTAACCTAGCCGATGAATCTGCTATAGATGTGGTAGAAATGTATGGTATATATGCCTATGGGGATAATATTAATATATCTAACGCAAATGGTACGATTTCTTTGACGAATTCCATTTCGGGCTCTGATGCAGCTTATGGTATATTTGCTGGTGCTTATTCTTTAGCTTCTTCTATTGTAAATAACGGCTCAATAGACATGTTGGTAGGACATTCAGTTATATATGGTATTTATAACAGTTTAGGTGATGCAGCAAATGTAACGGAAGGTGCGTATACCGGAGATATTACGATAGAAACGGATATTTATAATAAACATACCGTTTACGGCATCTATGCCAAAGAAGGTAATGCTTACAATGTTAACGGCGATAGTGTTGACGGCGGTGGAATAGGTAACATTATAATAAATGTCGGGAATGTTGATTCTCCAGTTGTGGCAATAGCGGCACCAAACGGAACCGCGTATAATGCAAGCTATGGTAGCGGAACAATCACTTTAGTTTATGGCGGCGGTATAGCTTTAAGCGGTCAAACGGCAATTAATGCGGAGGGAAATTACGAACATCCTGGTTATGGTACAATTAATATAGGTTCGGCAAGTCATTCGCATCTCAGTGAAACATTCTATGAAGGAACGTTTATTAATGCGAGAGGTAGTTCAGAAGGTATCATTAATATTTACGGAACGGTTGCTCCGTTAACAAATTTCACGAATTCCGGCGACAGTACGGGTTTAGGAACGATTAATATTTATGCCGTTGTTGCGCCTTCTACTTTAGATCGAATGACAGTCCTTGGCAGCGGAAGTGAAAATGGTCCTGAAGGTCATATTAATATTGAACTCGGCAGTGGTTGGAGAAACGGCCAATATTCAGTTACGGCTATTGACGGTTCAGATCTGGGAGAGTTTGGTAGTATAGACATTCGACGAATGTCAGGTAATACAGGTGTCTATTTGAATGAAATTATCGGCGTTCAAGGCGGTGCCGGCGGCGGTGATTTGGCAAGTATTACTATTGGCGGAAATACATATTCCGGCAGATTCTTAAGAGCAAACAATGTTTGGGCTATTAAAAATTTGACAGCCAGCATTACCGAAAGTATGAATATTTCAATCGGAGTCGGTCTTCCGAATAATGACATGGATGGTACGGTGTATGGTATTACTCATGTCAAGAAAGGAACCGAAACTTACGAAACATTACCTTTATCCAGCAATGCGCAAATAGATATAGATGTTCATGGTAGTGCCAGTTCTTCGGATAATACAAACAGTGCTTATGGTTTGTACAATGTCGATAACGGCTCGTCCGGTTTTGTCACGATGGACAGCTATAGCGATATAGATGCGATGTACGGTATATATAACGATTCTTACAGCGCAATACATAATTACGGTACAATTACCATGACAACCACAGATGGAAACAATAAACCGACTTTCTATGGAATGTATCTGGATTCCGGTATCGGATTTGAGGCGATTAATTCCGGAACCGTCAGCTTGAACGGTGCTGATGTAGCGTATGGTATATTGGCCGATTCTTATTCTTTAGGCACAGTTTCAAATTCGGGAACCATTGAAGGCAATAATATCCGTGAATTTACCGGAATATCGGTCTATTCAAATTGGCAGTACGGCACTGTAGTGACAAACAGCGGTACCGTTTCAGCATCGGTTGCAGCCGGAGATTACAGTAGTCCTATAAGCGTTACCGGAATAGACCTTCATGACAGTTACTACCAATTAAATGCGACTAATTCGTCGTCCGGTAAGATTAATATTACTGTTGCCGGTTATGATGCAAGTTCTGACGGACGCGTTATCGGTATGAAATCATCCCTGTTCGGAACAATAACCAATTACGGTGAAATTAATTTAACCACCACAAGCCGCGGTCGTGTCGAATATATGATCGGTATGTATGCCCAATCTATGGCAACAGCTGTTAACAGAGGTACTATTAATATTATAGATAACGGCGGGCAGAGTAAAACCATCGGTATGTTGGCTACCCAAGCAGCCACAATTGAAAATTACGGGACGATTAATATTACCACAAACGGTGCACTTGGTGTCGGTATGGAGGCCGTCGATGGGGCTACTTTGAAAAACTACGGCACGATCAGAATTGACGGCGGTACATTCACACAAACGGTCGTAAATGGAACAAATGGGGCCGGACCGGATACTTTCTACACATATCATGACAGTAGTCGTTCGGAACCGATGGCTAGTATCATAACAGATGAAATTGAAGCCGATGACAATGATGAAACCGATGAACCGCAGACCGGAACTCCGCTTCTGAGAACTTCAAGCCTGATGATGTCGCGCGGTGCCCGCATCATTACGCCGGTTGTTGCCGAAGACGATGTTGTTGTCGATAATAATACCGAAGATGAAAATATCCGAATTATTGCGGTTGATGAAACATCCACAATTGAAAATAGCGGTACCATCGAATCGCAAACGGCATTACACATCGCCGGCGGTGGCAAAATGCTGATGTCACGCGGTTCGAATATTATCTCGCCGAGCGTATCGGGTACGTTGACATTGGGTGCCGATATTGCGGCTGAAGGTAATGAAGATACTTATGTTACGACTAACCTTGTTACAGGTAATACCGATGGTTTGAGCGTCGATTCCGAATCTGTCATGTTTACGGCGACAACCGTTGTGAATGACGAGGATGATAATTCGGTTGACGGTGTCTTAACTCGTAAGCCGTTTGAGACAATGGTTAAATCGTTAACATTGGCAAACTATCTTGAAACCAACTACAAGGGCAATAATGCTCAAGACTTCTTTACAACGTTGAAGACAGCCTCTAATGCGGCAGAATTTGATGAGATTGTATCTAAAGAACTCGGTTTATGCTTAATACCGAACTTTGCGCAAGAGAACTTTAATGCCTTCCGCAGTCTCGGCAACTTGATTACCGATAACCTGTTCTCGAAAGAAATGACAAGCGAGCGTATGATGGTCGGTTATGATCATTTGGCTCTCTCGCGTGATGATAAAAAGAATATTACCGGTTATGAGAATAACTCCAACAGCTCGTACTTTATCGGCGATATTGAGCTTGATAAGCGTTCACGCTTCGGTTTAGGTATGAGTATTACCAAGTTCTCGTCGAGTTACGACGATGACTCGGATCGTAAAGAAACGTTTGCTCAATTGTTGGCTTCGTATATGTATGACTTTGGCGGTAACTGGCGCTATGCCGGCGTACTGCACAGCGGTTACGGTTGGGGCGAATATACCCGTAAGCTCAATCAAGGTGATGTCGACGGCAATTTACATGACTTTGTATACGGCTTGCAAAATGAAGTTCGCTATGGTTTCGTAACGCCGTATGCCGTCATTGAGCCGCAGTTTGAAATGAACTTGACCGGTTACTATCAACGTCGCATTACCGAAGATAAGAACAAAGCTCATTCTATTATGATGAAGGGTGCTAATAACTTCTCGGCAGAAAGCGGTATCGGTTTGTATGCAAGCAAAGAGTTTAACCTCGAGAAATACGGTAAGTTCAAAGGTCGTGTCGGCGGCAGCTATTATCACGAGTGGGCTCATCCGTACGCTACGATTAAGGCGCAGATGCGTGGTACCGACGGCTGGTATAAGATCGAGAGCGATGATATCTTCGAACGTGATCGCTTTATGATCAGCGCCGATGTCACCTATACTTATAAGATGTTAGACTTGTACCTGCGTGGCAGTCAGTACTTTGAAAAGGACAGTGTTGCCGTATTCAATGCCGGTTTGAAATATAACTTCTGATTTAATGGTCTTTAGCTAATGTGCAATAATGCCGGAAATAAAAGTATTCGGCAATACTGATAATACCGTAGGTTACAACGTAAGTTCCGACGGTTAATACCAAAGCCCAATCGCCGAATGATTGGGAGCTTAAGATGAAAAAGGCCAGTATAACGCCTAAGATACCGCTAGTCATTGTCCAACCCCACGGCATACCGATTTTGCGGATTTCGAAGCTGCCGGTGATTTGGATCGAGCCGGATGCCAGTATCCATAAAGCAAAGAACACCGGCAGTGTTTCAACCGTCAAACCGAGATTGGTTAAAAAAATCAGACCGATGAACATATCAAAAAGTCCGACAATCATATACCAGCCGGAAGTCTGACTTAAAGAAAAAGCAATGTATCCGCAGCCCAGAAGGAAGATTATCAGCCCCAGATAAAAGGCGATTGCCAATAATGATTGCGCCGGATTTGCCCAAATCACAATGCCTAAGATAACCATAATCAGTCCGGCAATTAAGTGCCATATACTACATCTTTTGTCTTGCATGTTTTTTCTCCTTTGCAAAGGATATATGGCACAAAACAAGGGATTCAATATATCATAAAGCTTATAAATTGACTTACCCCGATATTTTTGTTATGATAAAGCAGGTTTATGCGAAAGGAATAATGAATGTCAGGTGTTTCTATCGGTCTGCGCGTTGCAAAAACAGATGAAAATGAGTACGGGTGGAATTTGGTAAATGACATTCCTGCCGATGGCCCGTGTGTGGTTTATTTGGGCGGAAGCGGGGCAACGACCGATCAGGCGGCAAACAGTTATGCCGGCGATGTTGAAAGAGAAATTACGGCCACTGTCGGGCAAAAAGTTCCGATCTATTCGGTAAAATATGATTTTTCGGGCAGTGATGCCGATTTTGCGCGTCGCTACGAATTTATGAAACATCGACAAGAACACAGCAGTGAAGAACTTGAACTGATAAAAGCTAAAGTAACACCTGAAGAAATTAATCCGAAATATATTGATGAGTTGTATAAAAAGTTAATCGAACCGCGTATATTTAATACGAGAACCAAAAAGCTTTTGCCGATGGATGAGGCTTGTCGACGCTTGCGGATGATGACTTTTGTTGCCCATTGTCACGGCGCTTATGTTGCCTTAAAATTGGAAGATAAAATGCAAGCCGAAATGAAAAAAGCCGGTTGCAGTTTGGAAGACAGACGGGCTATCCAGTCGCAGATGATGATTTTAGCCCATGCACCGGCGTGTCCGCTCGGGATTGCCAATTCGCAAATGATAAGCTTTAAGACGGTTTATGATACGGATTTACCGCAAGTAAGTAACTGGTTTAATCATTATGTTTCAAAGCGAAGATATGAGGAAAAACGACGTTTTTTGGCCGAACAGGAACATAAGGAAGATGGTATTAAAAAATTCCGTTGGTTTGATTTTAAGCCGTGCTATTTCGGTAAAAAACAGGGAAATCTGTTTATGATTAAAAATGCCTTCAAATGGAATGAGGAAGACGGACCGTGGATGATCAATACCGATGAGCATAATCGTGTCGATTATAATATAACTTTTGATCATACTCAGGAAGGCAAAATAATGACATGGTATCGTAAGGCAATTTTGTATAATGCCGTTCAGAATTCTTTGGAAAATCAAGGAGGTTATAAGCCTTTGCCGTCGCTTGAAAAACTGATTTTGCCGCCGGTTAAGGAATTACATGAAAAATATAAGACGTTTTTTGCTCAAATGGCAGAGAACGGCAAAGAATTCAGAAAAGAAGTTTGTGCCTATGTCGTTGTCGGTATGAAACGGTCGCGTACCGAATGTGGAAAATAACTTTTTTTGAAAATAATATTGCAAAATAATATAAAAAAATATATAATCTGCGCAGTTTAAAGCGGATTTGTAAAAATCTGCCCGTTTATTATTGGATGAATATGGCTGAGTGTGCGTAAATGCCAAGGGTTCGGCTATGTTCGATTTATATCAACCAGAAATTTTAACCTTCTGTGGACGGGATGGATGTTTTTCCTAAGAATTGTCGCAGAATCAACATATTAGAGGATTTAACACATGAAAGAGTCTTATACGAGCAAAAAGCGTGTAAGAAAAAATTTCGGCCGAATCGACGCAGTGATGGATATGCCGAATTTAATTGAGGTTCAAACCGGCTCTTATTCAAGCTTTATCAATAATACCGATGTTAACGGTGATCATTGTGAGTTCGGTTTGGAAGAAGTTTTCAAATCTATTTTCCCGATTAAAGATTTTTCCGGTAACGGTGAATTGGAATTCGTTAAATACGTTTTGGAAGAACCGAAATATGATGAAGAAGAATGTATTCGTCGTGATATGACGTATGCCGCTCCGATTAAAGCCACATTACGCTTGGTCGTTTGGGATACCGATGAAGCAACCGGTGCAAAGTCTGTTCATGATATTAAGGAACAAGATGTTTATATGGGCGATATTCCGTTGATGACCGAAAAAGGTACGTTTATTTTCAACGGTACCGAACGTGTTGTTGTATCGCAGATGCACCGTTCTCCGGGTATTTTCTTTGACAGCGACGGCGGTAAAACCGTTTCTTCGGGTAAAAAATTGTTTTCTGCCCGCATTATTCCGTACCGCGGCTCTTGGCTCGATTTGGAATTTGATGCCAAAGATTTAATGTATGCCCGTATCGACAGACGTCGTAAATTACCGATTACTTCGATTTTGTATGCTTTGTATTCTAAAGAAACCGAAGATCGTTTGGCAAAAGGCGAAGAATTGTCTTTGGAAGAAGTTCAGGGTATGAGCAAAGAAGAAATCCTGAATTACTTCTATGAAACCGAAACCTATTTGGCCGATAAGAAAAACTGGAAAATGAAGTTTGAACCGGAACGTATGAAAGGCGTTAAGTTTGACTTTGCTTTGGTTAATGCCGCTAACGGTGAAACCGTTTGGGATGCCGGTAAAAAATTAACCCCGAGATCGGCTAAAAAATTGGCTGATGAAGGTTTGGAATATTTTGTTGTTTCCAAAGAACAAATGTACGGCAAATTCTTGGCGAAAAACATTGTTATTGCCAAGACCGGGGAAGTTATTGCCGAAGCCGGTGATGAAATCAATGAAGAATTGATGGCTAAATTGGCTGAAAACAAAATCAAAGAAATCGATACATTATATATTGACGGTTTGAATGTAGGTCCTTATTTGCGCAATACCTTGGCTAATGATAAGAACAGCAACCGTCAGGAAGCTTTATTTGATATTTATCGTGTTATGCGTCCGGGCGAACCGGCTACTTACGAAGCTGCAGATGCTTTGTTTAAGCAATTGTTCTTTGATAATGAACGTTATGATTTGTCGGCCGTCGGTCGTGTTAAGATGAACGTTTCTTTGGATATTCCGTTTGAGGATGCTCCGGATACTATGCGCATTTTACGCAAAGATGATATTTTGCGCATTGTTACAAAATTGATTGCCATTCGTGACGGCAAAGGTGAAGTTGATGATATCGACCACTTAGGCAACCGTCGTGTTCGCAGCGTCGGCGAATTGATGGAAAACCAATATCGTATGGGTTTGCTCAGAATGGAACGTGCCATCAGAGAAAAAATGAGTGCCGAAATCTTAAATAACGTTAAGCCGCAGGATTTGGTAAATGCCAAACCGATTGCTTCCGTTATCAGAGAATTCTTCGGTTCTTCTCAATTGTCACAATTTATGGATCAAAACAACCCGTTGTCGGAAATTACCCATAAACGTCGTTTATCAGCCTTGGGTCCTGGCGGTTTGAGCCGTGATCGTGCCGGCTTTGAAGTCCGCGACGTACATCCGACACACTACGGACGTATCTGCCCGATTGAATCACCGGAAGGTCCGAACATCGGTTTGATTAACTCACTTTCGACATACGCTCGCGTTAACAAATACGGCTTTATCGAATGTCCGTATCGTAAAGTTGTTAACGGCGTCGTTACCGACGAAGTTGTTTACTTGTCTGCCGATGATGAAGGTAAAGTTGTTATCGCCGAAGCTAATGCTAAAGTTAATGAAGACGGCCACTTTGCCAATGATTTGGTTACTTGCCGTCGCGGTGGTGAAGTTGAATTCGATAAACCGGAAAACATTAACTACATCGACGTTTCACCGAAACAGTTGGTGTCGGTCGCAGCCGCTTTGATTCCGTTCTTGGAAAACGACGATGCGAACCGTGCGTTGATGGGTTCAAACATGCAACGTCAAGGTGTTCCTTTGCTTCGTTCGGAAGCTCCGCTTGTCGGTACCGGTATCGAAGCAACGGTTGCTAAAGATTCCGGTGCAACGTTGGTTGCCAAATATGACGGTGTGGTTGATGCCGTTGATGCAAACCGTATCGTTATTCGTTCGGATGATAAAAATGCACACAACGTCGGTGTTGAAATTTATAAACTTTCGAAATTCCGTCGTTCTAACCAAAATACCTGCATTAACCAAGTTCCGCTTGTTAAAGTAGGCGATCATATCAAAAAAGGCGATATTATTGCCGATGGTCCTTGTACCAATTTGGGTGAATTAGCTTTGGGTAAGAACTTACTCGTTGCCTTTATGCCTTGGAACGGTTTGAACTACGAAGATGCTATTTTGCTTTCCGAAAGAATTTCGCGTGACGATGTTTTAACTTCGCTTCATATTGAAGAATTTGAAGTTATGGCTCGTGATACGAAACTCGGTCAGGAAGAAATTACGCGTGATATTCCGAATGTCGGCGAAGATGCTTTGCGCAACTTGGATGAAGCCGGTATCGTTTATGTAGGTGCCCACGTTAAAGCCGGCGATATTTTGGTCGGTAAAGTTACACCGAAGGGCGAATCTTTGGTTACGCCTGAAGAAAAATTGTTACGCGCTATCTTTGGTGAAAAAGCCAGTGATGTTCGTGATACTTCTTTGCGTGCTCAGCCGGGTGTTGACGGTATTGTCGTTGATGTTCGTATTTTCTCACGCCGCGGTGTTGAAAAAGATGAACGTGCTTTGGCTATCGAACAGGAAGAAATTTCGACTTTGGCTAAAGATCGCGATGACGAAATGGCTATTATCAGAAGAAGCTATGAAGCTCGCCTGAAATCTATGCTTGTCGGTCAGACAGTTGTCGATGCACCGAAGGGTATTGCTAAAAACGCTAAATTAAAAGCAGAAGCTTTGGATGAACTTCCGTCGGCTCAATGGCGTAAAATCGTTGTTAAAAACGAAGATGTTATGGCTCAGATTGAAGAATTCTCCGCTGCTTTCGATGCTCGTTTGAAGAATATTCAAAAGCATTATGAAGACAAAGTTGAGAAAGTTCAACGCGGTGATGATTTATTACCGGGCGTTTTGAAACTCGTTAAAGTATTTATCGCGACCAAGAGAAAAATGCAAACCGGTGATAAGATGGCCGGTCGTCACGGTAACAAAGGTACAGTTTCACGCGTTTTGCCGTTGGCCGATATGCCTTATACCGAAGACGGTACACCGGTTGATGTCGTATTGAACCCGCTCGGCGTGCCTTCTCGTATGAACGTTGGTCAAATTTTGGAAACTCACTTGGGTTGGGCCGCTAAAGAATTGGGCGCACAATTAAACGAAATGTGTGAACAATATAAACGCGGTGAAAAGACAGCCGAAGAATTGAATGCCCGCTTAAAAGATATTTACGGCGAGAAGCAATATAACAACGAAGTTGCCACTTTGACCGAAGATGAAAAGATGGAAATGATTTCCAACCTGAAGAAGGGTGTTCCGATGGCAACGCCGGTATTCGACGGTGCTACGGGTGATGATATTAATCGCATGCTTTCTCTTGCTAATTTACCGACATCCGGTCAGATTGATCTGTATGACGGTCGTACCGGTGAAAAATTTGATCGTAAAGTCACCGTCGGTGTTATGTATATGATTAAATTGCACCACATTGTTGACGAGAAAATGCACGCTCGTTCGGTTGGTCCGTACGGTTTGGTTACCCAACAGCCGTTGGGCGGTAAAGCACAATTCGGTGGTCAACGTTTCGGTGAAATGGAAGTTTGGGCATTGCAAGCTTACGGTGCCGCTTACACCTTGCAAGAAATGCTTACCATTAAATCCGATGACGTTACCGGCAGAACTAAGGTTTATGAAGCCATCGTTCGCGGTGAAGACAGCTTTGATACCGGTATTCCGGAATCCTTTAACGTTTTGGTTAAAGAAATCAAGTCTCTGTGCTTGAATGTTGAAATGTTGAACGAAGAAGCTTAAACCTGAGGAGAATTTTAAATGAATAATGAAATAATGAATATGTTTAATCAGCCGACTGTGGCAGATAATTTTGACAGCATTAAAATTTCTGTGGCGTCTCCTGAGCAAATTCGTTCGTGGTCTTACGGTGAGGTTAAAAAGCCGGAAACCATTAACTATCGTACATTCAAGCCGGAAAAAGACGGTTTGTTCTGTGCCCGTATTTTCGGTCCGATTAAAGACTATGAATGTTTGTGCGGCAAGTATAAACGTATGAAATATCGCGGTATCGTTTGCGAAAAGTGCGGTGTTGAAGTTACACTTTCCAAAGTACGTCGCGAAAGAATGGGCCATATCGAATTGGCCGCACCGGTTGCGCACATTTGGTTTTTGAAATCATTACCGTCCCGTATCTCGACTTTGACGGATATTCCGGAGAAGTCTTTGGAACGCGTATTGTATTTTGAAAGCTATATCGTTATCGAGCCGGGATTGACGGATTTGAACGTTAATCAACTGCTGACCGAAGATGAATATCAGGATGCTATTGATAAATATGGTGAAGATGCTTTCAGAGCCGGTATCGGTGCCGAGGCTTTACGCGAAATTCTTTCGAATATCGATTTGGAAGCCGAAAGAAGCATTATGCGTGCCGAATTAAAGGAAACATCATCCGAAGCTAAGCGTAAAAAGCTGGTTAAACGTTTGAAATTGGTTGAAGCTTTCATTTCTTCCAATGCCAAACCGGAATGGATGATTTTAACCGTGTTACCGGTTATCCCGCCTGATTTGCGTCCGCTTGTACCGTTAGATGGCGGTCGTTTTGCAACCTCTGATTTGAACGATTTGTATCGTCGTGTTATTAACCGTAACAATCGTTTGAAGAGATTAATCGAATTACATGCACCGGATATCATTATCCGCAACGAAAAGAGAATGTTGCAAGAATCCGTTGATGCTTTATTTGATAACGGTCGTCGCGGTCGTGCCATTACCGGCACCAACAAACGTCCGCTTAAATCTTTGGCCGATATGCTCAAAGGTAAGCAAGGTCGTTTCCGTCAAAACCTTTTGGGTAAACGTGTTGACTACTCCGGTCGTTCGGTTATTACGGTTGGTCCGGAACTCAAGATGCACCAATGCGGTTTGCCGAAGAAAATGGCTCTCGAATTGTTTAAGCCGTTTGTTTATGCCAAACTTGAAATGTATGGCTTGGCTACAACAATTAAAGCCGCTAAAAAGATGGTTGAAAAAGAACGTCCGGAAGTTTGGGATATCTTGGAAGAAGTTATCCGTGAACATCCGGTATTGTTAAACCGTGCGCCGACGTTGCACAGACTTGGTATTCAAGCTTATGAACCGGTATTGGTTGAAGGTAAAGCCATTCACTTACACCCGCTGGCATGTACGGCATTCAACGCCGACTTCGATGGTGACCAAATGGCCGTACACGTTCCGTTGTCTATTGAAGCTCAATTGGAAGCGCGTATTTTGATGTTATCTTCTAACAACGTTTTGTCTCCGGCTTCGGGTAAACCGATTATCGTTCCGTCGCAAGATATGGTTTTGGGTATTTACTACCTGACTTATGATGCCGACGGTATGACAGGCGAGGGCAGCATTTATTCTTCTCCGGAAGAATGTATGTTGGCTTTGAATGCTAAGGCCGTTGATTTACACGCTAAAATTAAATGCCGTATGGAATATGTCGGTGATGACGGTAAATTTACCAAAGGTATTGTCAGCACAACTCCGGGACGTATTATCGTTTCCGAAATTTTGCCGAAGCATGAAGGTGTACCGTTCTCACTTGTTAACCGCTTAGTCAAGAAAAAGCAAATTTCGCAAATTATTGATGAAGTTTATCGTGTTTGCGGCGGTAAAGAAACTTGTATCATGGCCGACAGAATTATGAGCCTCGGTTATAAATACGCTTGCTTATCCGGTATTTCATTCGGTAAAGATGACTTGATTGTTCCGGAAGCAAAGAAGAAGTTAATTGAAGAAACTTCGGCTCAGGTTAAAGAATTTGAACAACAATACCAAAACGGTTTGATTACCCGTGGTGAGAAGTACAATAAGGTGGTCGATATTTGGGCATCTTGTACCGATAAAGTCGCTGAAGAGATGATGAAAAACATTTCTAAGCCTGATCACGGTATGCTTAACTCCGTATTTATGATGGCCGATTCCGGCGCCCGCGGTAGTGCCGCACAAATGCGCCAATTGGCAGGTATGCGTGGTTTGATGGCTAAACCGTCCGGTGAAATTATCGAACAACCGATTATTTCTAACTTTAAAGAAGGCTTGACCGTGTCCGAGTACTTTAACTCTACCCACGGTGCTCGTAAAGGTTTGGCCGATACCGCTTTGAAGACGGCTAACGCCGGTTACTTAACACGTCGTTTGGTTGATGTCGGCCAAGACGTTGTTATTACCGAAACCGACTGCGGTACCGAACGCGGTATTATTGTTCGTCCGGTTGTTGACGGCGGTAACGTTATCGCTTCCATCGGCGAAAGAATCTTAGGTCGTACGGCTCAAGAAGATATCGTTCATCCGGAAACCGGCGAAGTTTTGGTTAAGAAAGGTAAATTAATTGACGAAGCCGACGTTGAAGTTGTTGAAAAAGCCGGTGTTGAACAAGTTAAGATCCGTTCGGTATTGACTTGCGAATGTGAACACGGTGTTTGCGCAGCTTGTTACGGTCGTGATTTAGCCAGAGGTAATCCGGTCAGCATCGGCGAAGCTGTCGGCGTTATTGCCGCTCAGTCCATCGGTGAACCGGGTACCCAATTAACACTTCGTACATTCCACATCGGTGGTGCCGCTTCAAAATCTGCCGAACAATCAACGATTGAAGTTCCGTTTGCCGGTATTTTGAAGCTTGAAAATACACATACCGTTACGAACTCCGAAGGTAATTTGATTATCTTGTCGCGTAACTGTGATATCGTTATTCAAGATAACCAAGGTCGTGAAAAATCACGTCACCATGTTCCGTACGGTGCTAAAGTTTTAGCGCAGGAAGGTCAGGAAGTTGCCAAAGGTCAGAAGATTGCCGAGTGGGATCCGTTTATGATTCCGGTTATTTCCGAAAAAGCCGGCTTTGCTCAATTAATCGATTTGATTCCGAACGTTTCCATGAAAGAAAATATGGATGAAACGACAGGTATCAGCTCGAAAACGGTTATTGATTGGCAATCAGGTCCGATTGCTAATGCCAGCTTGAAGCCGAGCATTACGCTTAAAGACGAAAAAGGCAATCCGGTAACTTATGACACCGGTAAAGAAGTTCGTTACTATCTGTCGGTTGATGCGGTATTAAACGTTGACAACGGCGATGAAATCAAAGTCGGTGACGTTATTGCCCGTATTCCGAGAGAAGGTACCAAAACAAAAGATATTACCGGTGGTTTGCCGCGTGTTGCCGAATTGTTCGAAGCTCGCAGACCGAAGGATCCGGCGATTATTTCCGATATCGACGGTATGGTTGAATACGGTAAAGACTACAAAGCTAAACAGCGCATTACCGTTATTCCGTCCGAAGGTAATCCGGTCGAATACTTAATTCCGAAGGGACGTCGTTTGGTCGTTCAAGACGGTGACCAAGTCAAGAAGGGCGATTTGCTGGTTGACGGTACACCGGCTCCGCACGATATCTTGCGTGTTCTGGGTGTTGAAAAATTGGCCGAATATCTGGTTCAGGAAGTTCAGGCCGTATATCGTCTGCAAGGTGTTAACATCAATGATAAGCACATTGAGGTTATCGTATCTCAGATGTTGAAGAAAGTTGAAATCACCGCACCTGGCGATACAACCTTCTTAATCGGCGAACAGGTTGACAGAGATGTCTTTGAACTTGAAAATGAAAAGACGATGGCTGAAGGCGGACAACCGGCTGTTGCCGATCCGATTTTGCTGGGTATTACCAAAGCAAGCTTACAGACCAAGTCGTTCATTTCTGCCGCTTCCTTCCAAGAAACAACTCGTGTCTTGACCGAAGCTGCCGTTGAAGGCAAAGTCGATGATTTGAAGGGATTGAAAGAAAACGTTATTGTCGGTCGTTTGATTCCGGCCGGTACCGGTAGCGTATTACGCTCGTTGCGTAAGGTTGCCGCTCAAAACGATAAGGAAATCCTTGAAATGCGACAACAGGCTGCCGCTGAAACTCAAGCCGTGCTTGAGGACGGTAGTGCTGCTGTTGAAAGTCAAACCGTAGAAGAGTAATTAAAACTCGTCTAGCTGGTTACTACTTGTAAGCCTTTTCTCTTATGTACTTTTATGTACACTGCGAGAAAAGGCTTACGTCGTATTAACACACGCTATCCATTTTTTCTTGTTCTTTGCACAAGAGAGTTTCTTTGTACCGGATAAATTTTTTAATTTTAGAGTTGATATGTATCTGCCATTAATATCATTATATCCGCACTGACGTTTGTTCTATCGGCATCGGCGAGGTATTCATTGCCGGATGGGTGCTGATGGCATCCGTAATATTCGAGCTGACGAAACCGTAGTTATTATCAGGACAGCCCCAAAAGTTTGTACTAACCTGATAGGGAATTATAATATTGACTTTTCAAATATACAAATTATTAT
>CAMVHF010000022.1 GCA_947167235.1 uncultured Alphaproteobacteria bacterium | reverse complement strand
GTAGTTTAATATTATTAAATAATAAAATTTCAGTGTCGAATTTATTTCAATTGTTCATTCGGTGCCACAAACCTGTGTGTTGGCAATTCGGACCAAATACGGCAATATTTTGCATGCCACCGATTTCCGCTTTGATGATGAAGCTCTGGCTGCTTTACCGACGGGGTGGGATGCCTTAAAACGTTTTGCTGCCGATGGTGTTGATATGCTTGTGTGCGATTCGACCAATGTTTTAATTAATCAGGCTGCACCGTCCGAATCGGAAGTTCGGAAAAATATCTTAAAAATGGTGCCGCAGATTGAAGGCGGCTTGATTGTAACCTGCTTTTCTTCAAATATGATGCGGCTTGAAACCTTTATTTTGGCGGCGTATGAGGCAAATCGTACACCGATTTTATTCGGTCGCTCGCTCAGTTTGTATATTAAAATTGCCAAAGAATGCGGTTATTTGACCGATTTGCCGAAAGTCTATACCATCGATGAGGCCAAAGATGTACCGGCCGATAAGGCCTTGTATATTTGTACCGGATCACAGGCGAATTATCGCAGTGCCATGACACTCATTGCCAACGGTGAGAGCAAATACATTAAGCCGGATAAGTCGGATACGATTATTTTTTCATCCAAAGTTATTCCGGGAAATGAAGTCAAAATCGAGCGTATGCAGGAAAAATTGGCAGAACTCGGTGCGACTGTTATTACCGAAGAAACCGATTTGGTTCATACTTCCGGTCATGCCGGCAAAGAAGAACTCAAGAAAATGTATGAATTGATGAAGCCGAAGATTGTTTTTCCGGTGCACGGCGATAAAAGATTTATCCGCGAGCATAAGCGTTTTGCCTTGAGTTGCGGTATCAAAGAAGTCTTTTCGGCGCGCAACGGCGATATGTGTCTGCTGCATGATCATCATATCGAAATGCTTGAGCCGGTTGTGTGTGATATTATCGGTTGGGACAGAAATCGTCCGGTGTCGCTCGGAGCACAGGTTATTAAAAACAGGCGCCGAATCGCTTATAATTGTACTTTGTTTATCAGTGCGGTGGTTTGCGGTAAAGTGCTCAAAGATTTGCAAATGTCATCGATTGATATTTTGGAACAGGATGAATGGGATAAACTGGCAACCGAAATTTTACAAACCGTACGCCCGTTAATTGAACAAAAGCTTTGTGATACCGAGAATCGCTCGCAAATCGAGGATTACATTCGCGGTCAAATCCGGCGTCGTGTGTTTGCCGTAACCGAAATAAAACCGGTAACATTTTTACACATTTTCTATGAAGAACAAGCGGAAGGTCCGCATAAAGGGTAAAATAATGCTTGTATTGTCTAATTTTGTGTGATAAAATAGACAAAAGAAGGTGCAACATGGGTAAACAGACTATACTCAATACATATATTCGACACGACGAGAAAACCGCCGTGCATACGGATCGTGCCGCGTATACTGCCGGCGTTAAACACCGTATTGAAGAAATGCGTAAGAATAATCAGACACTTCATGTCGGTGAAAAATTTGAAAAATCCGATGATGAATGTTATCGTGAAGTTGCCGATGCGTGCAATAATTTTCTTCGAACTCGCGATGTAAAAGAAGAATTACAGCTGGCGGATACACTAGAAAAGTATAATATGCAACTTTATTGCTATCCGCACTCCGAAATGTCGGAAGACAAGAGCGTTGTGGCGCGTATGGCTTTTGACGGACACGTTAAAAAGGGGAAATTGTCTTGGTTGATGCGGGATATGTCCAATGATCCTAAAAAACGTTTTCAGCAGACACCGGAAGATTATGATTTATCAGGTACAGTTTGGGAAGTTTTTAAGCAAATTCCGGAATTTGCGGCTTTAGAAGATAAAATAAGAAAAGCGCTGGCTATGTATGGTATTCCTAACCAGGATGAAGCTTATACTGTTAAAGATATACCTAAGGAAGGTCAACCTATTGAAAGAAACTTTAACATAAATAATCTGACCGCTCGGGATTTTTGCTATATGCTTATTGAACAAACCCGCGGCAGTAAGGATATGAATACGAAGCTCCTGAAAGAAAACTATAAAGTAAGGCACACCATACGTTTTATTAATGAAAATGAGCAGGAGTTTCGGGCCGGTTTAATGGCAATGGACGGCGTGCGCAAAGATTATGTCGATGCGCTTGTTGCAGCCATGAAACGCGGTTTGACTGATTTAAGAAAGCTACCGGGGTATAAAAAAGAATGGGATAACCAGCCGGTGGTTGATGTACACCATATCGTTAATGTTAAAGATGTCAACTCTCTTGAAAAAAGCGGTAAAAGCTTTGCCGATGTTAACAGATATGAAAATATGTGCTTTATCGTGCGCCATCCGTCGCATGAAGCCATGCACGCTCTGGAAACCGATTTGGCTAAGGTAGGTTATGACGGCAGGCCTGAAATCCGAAATGATGTTTTCTCAAATCGCAAAATTGATCGTAAATTTATTTATCGTATTCAGCCGCCGGAGGGTGTGCGCTGTATGTTCGGCCTTAACAGCGTTATTTATGATAAAAAATATTTAGGTTTGGAAGAAAATACCCAGACGAATTTGCCGGATTCAGTCAAAAAAGAAAATAATAATAACGTGGTAACGGCAAGTCATGATAAAGCCAGAGATGAGAGTATTCGCCGCAGTCACGGCAACAAATATCATGCGCGTAACCGCGGATATTGGAATGCGAAAAATGAACGACGTGAAAGCAATCGAATCGGGAGAGAAGCACTCTATGACAGAATTAATCAAAACCATTAGAGAACAGGTCGGCTGTAATGAACCGGCCACTGTTTTGCAAATTTCTATGTGTAATGCTAAGCTTAAACAAGCCGGTTTACCCGATTTACCGGCAAATTATGCGGCATTGTTGCAACAAGCTAACGGGTTTTCTAATGAAGGGCATTTGGTTTTTGGTGCCGAGGTCAAAAATAACAACTGGTTTAAGGATATTGTGACATATAATCTGCGCTATTTCGGCTCGGAAAAAGCACAATGGCTGATTTTAGGTGCCGATGATTGGTTCTATTTTATCTATAATAAAGAAAAAAACAAATATTATATTGTCGACCAAGATAGTTTTGAAGCAGAAATTGAATCTGATTCTTTTGAAGAACCTTTAAGTTGGATATTAAATGTCGACAGTAATTAGTTTTGCTTTACCGAGGTTTTTTCTTTAATAAATTTCAGCAATTCATCGGGATTATCCCAGACAACGGCAATTTCCAAAACGTTGATGTATTTTTGCAATGACGGAGGAATTTTTACAAAATCTTTGCCGGTGGTGTAAACTTCGGCATTTAACTCTTTGGCTTTTTGCAAAATATTTTCCAGTTCTTCTTTGCGGTAAAAATGATGATCCGGAAAATCGATCGTCTCAGCCACATCAAATCCGAGTTGCCCCAGCGTGTGATAAAATTTTTGCGGATGACCGATACCGGCAAAGGCCAATACTTTGCCGTTGTTGACCGTTGTTTGTAATGCTTCCGTATGCCCGAAAAATACCGGCAATTTGCAACGTTCGGCAAGGTTATGTTTATCTTTGCCTAAAATAATCAGGGCATCGGCGCGTTTGATGCCGTTTTCAAAAGTTTCTCTTAACGGACCGGCCGGAATGATTTTGCCGTTGCCAATGCCGTAACTGCCGTCAAAAACCAAAAATGACAAGTCTTTATGTAAACTCGGGTTTTGAAAACCGTCATCCATGATGGCAATATCCGCACCTTCCTGAATAGCAAGTTTTGCTCCTTCATAGCGGTTTGCGTTGACAATAACCTGAGCCTGCTGTGCCAATAATAAAGGTTCATCCCCAACATCTTCGGCAGAGTGCTTTTTGGTATTAACCATAACATTTTGCAATTTTCCGCCATATCCGCGCGTTAAAAAAAACGGATGATACATATCGGTTGCGAGCATTTTGGCAACGGATACCGAAACAGGTGTTTTGCCGGTACCGCCGGCGGTGATGTTGCCGATACAAATTACCGGAATGTCGGCTTTAGGCGCTTTTTTGAGCTTGAGCCGCATTTGCGTTGCTAAGCCGTATAACCAGCCGATCGGCGTCAGAATTTTAGATAATAAAGAATTGGATTGCCAATATTTAGGAGTCTTCATTGACCATATATCCTTGAATTTTTTCAACAATGCCGTCTAATACTTTGGCTTCGCTGGTTGCCCAGTTGTAGGCCAAACTGCGTTTGGCTTCAAGCAACTCTTTATTATTCAGCAGCTGTTCGACCATATCCATCAGCTCCAAAACATCATTGACCTGGATTAAACCATCGGCATGTTTGGCGCGGCTCACGGCATCGGTAAAGTTATGCATGTGCGGACCGACAATGACCGCATCACGGCAACGTGACGGTTCCATAAAGTTTTGACCGCCATGCGGAATTAATGAACCGCCGACAAAAACAATAGGGCAAATTTCATACCAAATTCCCATTTCACCGATGGTATCGGCTACATAAACATTAGTTTGTTCGGTAATTTTTTCATCATTTGAACGTAAGGCGACAGTCAGGCCGTAATCGGAGCGCAATTTATCAGCAATTTCCGGACCGCGGTTAGGGTGGCGCGGTGCGACAATGGTTAATAAGTCAGGATATTTAGCCTGCAAATCTTTTAAAAATCGACCGATTTTAAATTCTTCGTCACTATGGGTTGAGCTGGCTAACCAAACCGGACGAGAACCAATTTGTTTTAATATATCGGCTTTCTTTTCAGCATCAACCGGAATAGGTAAACCCGCATATTTCAGATTACCCAAGCACATGGCATCTTTGCAGCCCAAAACCCGCAGACGATACGCATCTTCCTCGGATTGTCCGAGGCAAGCCGTGAAGCACCCCAATAATTCTTTGCTGATGTAGTCAAATTGTTGCCAGCGTTTAAATGATTTATTGGAAATACGACCGTTAATCAAAATAAGCGGAATATTTTTACGCTTGATTGTCGACAGCATTGCCGGCCAAAATTCGGATTCAAACCATAAGGCGATGGATGGTTGCCAGTAGCGTACAAAACGGGTTGTAAATACCGGATTATCAATCGGTAGATATTGGTGAAAAGCTCTTTCCGGCAAACGTTTTGCCATAACTTCGGCCGAAGTTGTGGTGCCGGTTGTGACCATAATATGTATATCCGGATATATTTCCAGCAGTCGGTTAATCAGCGGCAGCATTGATATAGATTCGCCGACCGATGCACCGTGTAGCCATATCAAACGACCTTGAGGACGCTCTTTATTAGGGCGACCGACACGTTCGTTAAAGCGTTTAATGTCTTCTTTGCCGATTTTTTTGCGTTTTTCAATATAACGACGTATGGCAATAGGGTATAAAACGCGTACCAAGGTGTTATAAATTCCGATAAACATTATGACCTCTTTTGCTGTTGTTTAAGTTCTCTGCGGCTTTTTTTACATTCCGTACCCTGCGGGATATATGGTATGCCCATTTTTTGATCCAGTTCCCATGTCAGGTTATTGAGCATCTGCTCAACTTTAAGCCGGTACTGTTCCAACTCTTCAGGTGTAGCATCTTTAGGAACATATACCGGTTCGGTTATGGCATACATGCCTTTTTGAAAAGGGAAGGGGATCATCATATTATCCCAACTTTTGGTGACAATGATGGAGTTTGCCAAACTGTAAGTGATGCCGATAATCGGTTTTCCGGATTTTTGAGCATAAAATATCGGGCTCATTGTCATTTTCATACTCGGACCGCGCGGACCGTCCGGAATAATGGCAATACTGTTGCCTTGTTGCAGATTATGCATAAGTTCTAATGCCGCTTCGGTCGAATTTTGATTGCTTGAGCCGCTGATATGGCCGATACCGAATTTAGCCAGTATGTTAACGATATACTGTCCGTCACGGTGCGGCGAAACAAGAGCATTCAGCGTGCGTGTTTTGTTCCAAAAATAAGGCATTTCGAGTGTGCGTCCGTGCCAGCCGACCACAATCATACTGCCGTCTTTTTCCAGTGTTTCATAGGTTTTATTAACATTAATAACTGCCTGCCAGCGCGTTGTTAAGCCGACAAACTTCAAATAGTAATATGCCAAATTCCCGACAAAATTGCTGAAAGATTTTGTTTTTGTTATATTTTTTAACCAAGTAATCTTCATTTTATTAAGTAAATTCCTTATTTTCCTCTCATCATACAGTTTTTTTTATGAAATACAATCCGAAAAACAAAAATATTAGGTGTTTTTTTGCATTTTATGTGCTTAAATATGCGCATGGAAAGGGAAATACGATGAAAAACAATATGTATCTGTCAAAACCGCAATTTGATGCCGAACTCAATAAGTGCTTACAGTGTCAAACTAAACCTTGTATGAAAGCTTGTCCGGTTTCATGCTCGCCTAAGGATTTTATCGGGGCGGCTAAAAGCAATCAGCCGGAAACGGCAGCCGCACTGATTGATGCCCAAAATGTACTGGGTGAAGTGTGCGGTCTTATTTGTCCGGATACATTTTGTATGAAAGCTTGTGTGCGCCAAAATATTGACCGGTCAATTGAGATTCCGGCAGTACAGGCATATATTATGCGGCATGCCCGTGAAAATAATTTGCTATCCGTCACGGAGGGGGTGTCTAATGGTAAAAAAATCGCCGTTATCGGTTTGGGACCTGCCGGGATGGGTGCGATTGCCGAGCTGCTTAAAAGAGGTTTTTACGTCGAAGCGTTTGAGAAAGAAAATATTGTCGGCGGGGCGCTGAATTTGATTCCGCAAATGCGTTTGCCGCGTGAAATAATAAACTATGAATGGCAAAAATTGCAGCAAAGTTCACTGTTAAAAGCGCATTTAGGTGCAGCCGTTACGGATTATCAATCTCTTATTTCGGATGGTTTTGACGGCGTTATTGTTTGTAACGGCGAGCAAAAATGCCGCACTATGGGAATAGAGGGCGAAGAAAATGCCGTGCTTTATACCGATTATTTAAGGGCACCGGAAAAATATAAAACAACCGGTAATGTAGCAATTGTCGGCGGTGGTGCGGTGGCTGTCGATTGTGCCGTAACGGCGCGTCTTGGCGGTGCAAAAAATGTCGAGATGTTTGTACGTCGTAAAATCGGTAATATGCGCATAACATCGCAAGAAAGACAAACACTTTTGGATAATGATATCGATATTACAACAATGACCCGCATCGTCAAAATCGTTCGTCAGGATGATTTACTTACGGCTTATACGGTTAAGACGCAGTTTAATGATGAGGGCAAGTTGGTTGATGTTGCCGATACAATGATTGCACGCCGCGGATTTGTGCATATTGTTTATGCTTTGGGCAGTTCGCGTGCCGAGGATTTGATCGAATCGGAAAAAATCATTTACGCCGGTGATTTGGTTAACGGCGGTTCAACGGCAGTGCAGGCTGTTGCATCAGGACGTGATGCCGCTCAAAAAATAAGTCAATTGCTTATCGGCTAGTCTACCGGTCCGTTTTCTTTAAGTTGCTGCTTGATTTCGCCAATTTTCCAACGCATTTTTTCTTTGCTTAATTTGCGGATATAATAAATATAGCCGCAAATAACCAGTATACCGGCGGCAACCCACGAAAGCGCACTGGCGTACAATATACCGACATAACCCATAACTTTTGCCAAGTAAATAGCGGCAAAAGAACGTGTTAAAAGCTCGACAATGCTTGATAACAGCGGAATAAGCGGTTTTCCCATACCTTGTATGCTGTTGCGGAAAACAAAAATCGCACCGAGGAAGAAATAAAATAATGTACTGATATCCAAATATTGTTGTCCGGTTTCGATAATAAACTGTATATCACTGCCGTCATTGTTGTTGCCCGTATCGACAAACATGGCAATCATATAGTTGCTGATGTGGCGAATAAGGATAAAACCGAAAATACTTAAACCGGTCGAGATTAAAAACGCATATTTTACACCGCGGCGGATGCGGGATAATAAATTAGCTCCCCAATTTTGCGCCGTGTAGGTTGCCATAGCAAGGCCGATGGCCAGTAACGGTTGGGTGGCAAATTGCTCAACACGCAATGCCGAGGCATAAGCGGCAATAACATCCGGTCCGAAAGAGTTAAGTACGCTCTGAATGATCAAAATGCTGAATGAAAGAATCGAAAATTGCAGTGCCATCGGGCAAGCAATTCTTAAATGCGCACGCATTATTTGCGAATTGTAGTGCATCATATCTTTTGAAATACGCAGCAAAGGAAATTTATGCCACATATAGATAAAGCAAACAATAACGGAGATGGCGTTGGCGCATAATGTTCCCATTGCCGAACCGGCAACGCCCCATCGGCAGTATTTGATAAATACATAATTAAGCGCAATATTAATCAGAGAACAGAAAATCAGAAAGTACAAAGGGGTTTTACTGTCTCCTAAGGCACGGATAAAGCCGGAGAGAAGTTGATACATAATGATCAAAACCGAGCTGAGCGCCAGTATAAACATAAATTCAAAGGACTGATCAAAAATTTCTTCGGGAATGTTTGTAATTTCCAATAACGGTTTTAAAAACAGCGTCAGTCCCAGTGTCATAACGATACTCAAGGTTCCTGCCGCCAACAGACAATGAAAGACGGATTGACGTACCCCGAGGTCATCATGTGCACCGAATCGTTGTGCCGTAATAACGGTCAAACCACCGGTGAAACCGAATGCGACCATTAGAAATACCATATAAATAGGAACCGAAGCACCGATTGCCGCTAAAGCTTTTACATCGATTAAATGACCGACGATAATCATATCCGATATTTGATATAATTGCATAAATAAATTGCCGACTAATAAAGGCAATGCAAATTGGATGATAAGTTTAAGCGGATGGCCGCAGGTTAAGTCATTAATCATTAAATCCTCGATTCTTTTAACAGGTGTTTTTATAAAGCAATTTTGTAAAAAGTAAATAAAAATTTATTTTCGATTTGTTGGTTTTAAGGTTATAATTTATTGAAATAACGATATTTATAAAAAATATCAAAAAAAGTGAAAAAAATACTTGATTTATCAAAGTAAAACGTGTATAAGTACGTTTATTGAATGGATGGGTGCTTAGCTCAGCTGGAAGAGCATCTCGTTTACACCGAGAGGGTCGGCAGTTCGAACCTGTCAGCGCCTACCAACATAAAGGCCTCTGTAAAGAGGCCTTTTTTGTGTTTAAATCAATCTGTGCATTAAATGAATCTGCGGATGAATGATATGTTTTTTATGCTATACTGTCTTCAGTGTTAATTCCAGAGGATAAAAAATGTCTATACTAAATTGTATTAAAGATTTTTGCTATTGGGAAGTTTATAATCGCTTAAAAGGAAATAATCAGGATGTTGTTTGTGCCGTGATTGTTCACGAAAATCAAATTTTAGCGCAGACGGCTCAGCGCAATGCGATTATAGATACTAACGATACGCAATATGTCGTACCGGGCGGTAAAGTCGAGCCGAATGAAACCTTAAATGCGGCCGTTCATCGCGAAATCAAAGAAGAAACGAATCTTAATATTGATGTTATTAAAAAACTCGGTTCAACCAGAAATAATAAATATAAGCTTCACTGGTTTGTATGCGCACCGACGGATTTATCGTTGTTGAAAGTTGTCGAACCGTTAAAGCAAAAAGAACTTAAATGGGTGAGCCTTGATGATACATCGATTAATTGGACACCTAAAAATGCCGAAGCTTTACGGCATTATAAACCGCAAATTGAAGAAATTCAGCAAACCTTAATTAAAGAAAACATCAAATAATCGGTTATTCGGAAAAATAAAAAAACGCCTCTGTTTTGAGGCGTTTTTTTTGCGATGAAGTACTGTAAAAATCAGTCTTTACGAGCCGGTTTTCTGTTTGTATTTCTGCGATTATTATTGTGATGAATCGGCTTTTTTGTTGCAACCTTTTCTTTAGCGGAAATTTTGGCCGGTTGTTCCGGTTTTGCTTCAGCTTTCTTAAGTTCGCAACTACCGTTGCCGCAACAGCAACAACAGCAAAAACGAGAGGTTAAACCGGCAACAATACCGGCAACGGACGGGATTAACAAAAATAACCAAACTTGCGCCCAAGCCTGTCCCTGAACCAATAAAGCCGGACCGAAACTACGCGCCGGATTAACGGAAACACCGGTAATCGGTAAACCGACAATATGCAACATTGTCAAAGTTAAACCGATAACAACACCGGCAATTTTCAAATCTGTTTCGGTTGTTTTCAGGATAACTTTAACAAAAATGAATGTTGCGATAAATTCGAACAACATAGCGGCATCGGCGTTATAACCGCCGGCATAATTTTCTCCCCAGCCGTTTTGTCCCAGACCTTGTACGTCAATATCGTAGCCGACCAAGCGTCCGGTTAAAACCGATACAATCGTAAACGAAGCTAATATAGCCCCTAAAAACTGAAAAATGATATAGCCGACAGCCTGTTTTAAATTAATGCGTCCGGCCGTTAATACACCGAGCGTAACTGCCGGATTTAAGTGGGCGCCGGAAATCGGACCAACGGCGTAAACCATAGCCATAACAGCCAGACCGAAAGCCAGAGCAATACCTAAATTACCGATGTAAGGGGCGGAAAACACAACGGTTCCGCAACCGATAAATACCAGAACAAATGTTCCGAATAATTCTGAAATATATTTTTTCATTTAATGTCTCCTTTAAAATTAAAGTGTTGATTTGATAGCGTCGGCTAAATTATCAAGTTCCGCTAACTGTTCGGTTTTTAATGCCGATTTAACAGAAACGGAAGGTTCAATAGTCGAACAATTTTTCAATTTTGCCAATTCGTCTTTCATTTGTTTACCGGCGGTGGCGGCCCAAGTACCATTATCAATGACGGCGATATTGCGGTTTTGTAAATTATGAGCCACTATATCATGCAACAAGTTTTCCATATTTACGAAGATGCCGGCATTATAGGTTGGTGCGGCAAATACCAGTGTCGAATATTGGAACATTTTACCGATAATATATGACGGATGAGTGACCGAAACATCAAACATTTGAATATTTTTAATACCGCGTTCGGCCAATTTTGTTGCTAAAACAGATACCGTATTATAAGTGTTACCGTAAATCGAACCGTAAGCAATTACAACACCTTTCTCTTCCGGCGTATAAGAAGACCATTGATTATACTTTTCCAGATACGAACCAAAGCTGTTGCGCCAGATAAAGCCATGCAACGGACAAATTATATTAATTTCAAGATTGGCGGCTTTTTTCAATACGGCTTGAACTTGCGGACCGTATTTACCGACAATATTGGTATAATAGCGGCGCGCTTCATCCATATACTCTTTTTCGAAATCAACTTCATCGGCAAAAATGTTGCCGTTTAAGGCACCGAATGTACCGAAAGCATCGGCCGAAAACAAGATTTTGTCGGTTAAATCATAAGTCATCATGACTTCCGGCCAATGCACCATCGGCGCGGATATAAAGGTCAATTTATGTTTACCGATTTCCAACACGTCATTTTCTTTAACGATAGCGAATCGGTCATCGGTCATATTAAAATCAAAAAATTGGCCGATCATTTTTTTAGTTTGCAGATTGCAGACAATTCTAACATCAGGATATTGTTGAACAATAGAGGCTATTTCGGCACAGTGATCCGGCTCCATGTGGTTAATAACCATATAGTCGAGAGATCGGCCATTTAAGCCGTATTGAAGATTTTCAAAAAATTGTTGGCGTACCGACGAATCGACCGTATCAAGCAAAACGGTTTTATCATCAAGCAATAAATATGAGTTATAGGAAATGCCTTTAGGAATCGGGTAAACGTTTTCAAATAACGCTAAGCGGTGGTCGCTGGCGCCGATCCAAAGTAAGTCCGAACTGATTTGACGAACATTATACATATATTTCTCCTTTTATAAACAGGGTTACTATGCCTCAGATATTTATAAAAGTAAAGAAAAAAGGCTTAAGATCAAGTCTTAAGCCTTTTTTCCGTTAATTGTTTACTGCGCTGCATCGGCCTCGGTACCGCCGCCATTCTTCCATAACTCCTTTTCGGTTTTGGAGTACACACCGTACTCACGTAAACCACTGATAGTCAGGAAGATGCTCACGGATGCGTGGAGGAAATTCCAATCAACCTCGTTAATACCGTCGATAAACGGGATAAGGAGAATGTTGACGGCGTAACCTAACACTAAAAACCAGCCTACACACGGCACCCATAACTTTTCTTTCAGGATTTCTTCCGGGGAGTTTTTCTTTGCCGGGGCTCCTTTTTCTGCCGGTTTCACATCAGTCAAATCCTTCAAGTACTTGAAGTTGGTCAGGGCGTACTTTCGTACGGCCTCCAGACCGGCAATGATGCCCGCACTCATGATGAGCTCATTGTAATCAATCACCTTGCAGGACTCGTGCCAGATAGGCGCGATCACACAGTCAATCAAAAATCCGAGCGCCACAACGACACCCAAATAAATAATCCAAAGGTGAGATGTTTCAACATGGACATCCGCGCGAAGCGCTTTTTTAATCTTTACGTTCATAATTGTATTTTTTTAGTTAATAATTTTGAAATTACTTTAACTCTAAAATATTTTGGAAATTATGTCAAGTTTTTTGTTTATATTGCATGCGTAACAAAAAAAACACCTGAATTAACAGGTGTTTTCTTGTAGATTGTTGTAATCAGAATCCGGATTAACGGAACTTAATTGCAAAAGAACAAGTATTTGTTGTTTCTTGTGTGGTCGGGTCATAACAATTGCAACCTTGAGCCGCATAAGCCGGTTTTACCGGTAAAGGCGTATACTTGTTTCGCAAAATTCCGAAAGCTAAGTTTTTATAGTATCCGGTCTTTTTGGTGTAGTCGGTATTGTCATCAACATATATGAAATCCAAACCTTTATTGTTGTAAGCGCCGCCTGCTGAGGATATAGGAACCGTCATATTGGTTACGTTTGTTTTGGTGGCATCGCCGGCAGCAATGGCAATAACGGCATCTCCAAATCGAGAACCCCAGTCTTGAGTAACCAGTTGCAAGCAAACGTCTCTGGAAATCATGCCGAATTCCAAAATAACAGTGGCATCGATGTCATCAGAACCGGTACCGGCCGGAACTTCTCGTAAGTTAGAAGCAAAAATGTTTACAACACCACCGTAAGGATTGGTTAAGTGGCTCGGATTCGTGCCAAATTCCTTAGGTACGATACCCATACCCATAACGATTTCATTTGATATGCCGTTAAAGCTCGGTTGTTGTGAGTATGCCGTTTTAATTTCGGTGATAAGTGTTGTGATATACTGTACGGTTTTATTGGCATAGTATTTGCTGATCATTCTGCGGTAACCGGCCATAGCGCCGACAGTTAAAACGCCGATGATAGATAATACACATAACATTTCAATCATTGAACGGCCGGATTGATTGTTTTTCATCTTTTGGGTCTCCTTGTAAAATTCTTTATAACAGTATAATTATTCCATTAACTTTAATATTATCTTAACAAAAAAGCAGGATGTAAGTCAATAAGCTTAAAGATATATAACTTTTGCCTTAATTAATAACCAACAATACTGGCTTGTTCCTTTAGAATTTGATATTTCAACTCTTCGGGTACACAGACGACATATCGCTTATTATTAGCATTGATTTTGAGCTTACGGCAATACATCTTGCTTATTTCTTCGTTATTAATTTTATAGCTCTTAGGGCTGAAATCGATCTTTGCCAGTTCTTTAGCATCTTCCAATGCAACGGTCATTCTGTGATGTCCTGCGGTATAGTTGTCAACAACGTGTTGGAAGTGACGGGCACGTGAAACGGTCCTGCGGCGATCTACTCTTTCCAATTCACTGTAATGTTTGAAGTCAGGCGAATGTACAATTTCATTCTTTTCGATTATTTCAGCCGTGATATCGCCAACAGCAAAATAAACAATCGGTCCTTTATGTTCGGACACTACTTTGTTTCTGATTTCGGCAAATTTGTTGCGTTCGGTAAAGTCAGTGTTCATACCGAAAGCCGGATCAATATAGGCTACGGCCTTGAAATACGGATTATCTCTGGCTAGCAGAGGGGCAATAAAGCCAATCGGCAAATTATAAAATTTAACCAGTGTATTTGGCGGTAAGATAATTTTTTCCATATCAACAAATTTATCTTGGCGCAAATATTGCAGACGCCCCCAAGAATGGTGTGTCGGTACGGATAAGAACTCAAACAACAAAACTTGTGCGGCTACTATTTGGAGAATAACCAGCCATTGACGATATTTTGTAAATAAAAGCTTATCCATCGCTTTGACCAAGAATACGGCAAAGAGCATCTCCATCGGAATCAAATAGCGGAAAATGGAGAAAAATAATGTCCATAGAATGTATGAAATAAACATAAATACCGTGGTGAAACGATTCAGGTGTGAATCAAAAAATTCAACGCGTTTGTGTTTGATGATATAATAACCGATGGCATATAAACCAAACACCCAGGCCAATGTATAAAATACCCAACCGCGGCAATCTTGATAATAAATTTCGGCAGCTCTGGTTTCCCAAATGTAAGGATAATATAAGAATTCCCAAAAACTTACCGGAATGTGACGACGGTCTTGGAAGTTGAGGTCGTCATAATATTCAGATTTAAACCATGTGTTTAAGAATGGCATTACCGGATTACCGTAATCAACATAGTTTCTGTATAATACAAATCCGTATACGGACATAACGCCGATAAAGCCGCCCAAAATAAACATGCCTATAAACTTTATCGGGTTTGTGTAGTTTTTATAAAAGATGATCATCGTAAATCCGATGGCAAAGGCATAAGTCAAGCTGGTTTGCTTTAAGCCTAAGCCGATACCGAATATTAAACCGGCCCAAAAATAATTCATGGCTGAACGCAACTCAGGGTGTCTTTCCTGACGTAATACCAAATAGATGCCCCACATGGCAAAAAAGGCTATTTGTGTTTCGTTTGTGGAGGTACCGGCTTGAAACCAAGTTGCCTGACCGGTAATGGCTATAGCCATTGTCAGAATAAACAGCGCAATATTGCGATATCCTTCCTTATCAAAATAGAGAAGGGCTACTTTGTGAAAACAGAAAATCAAGCCGCCGAACCATAAGCCCTGAAAAGCATATATGAGTATGGTATAATTATTGAACCATTTGATTAAAAAATAAAGCGGTGTATCAGGCAGCGGATTTAAGAAAGAGTTAATGGTGCCAAGCGGGGTATATACATCATACCCTTTGCTGTCAAACCAGTACCACGGGTTATACAAGTGATAATTTTCATAATCCCATAAGAAATCAAATTGGGTAAGCATACACATTACGGCGCCGAATATCAGCCATATTGACAACCAAACCGTATTTTCCGAAAGGAAAGCATAGACGTCTTTGGCTTGAATGTTTTTGAAGCATCCTAAAGAGCAGCTTTCGTTTGTATCCGATACTTCGACTTGAACTTGTTTGACAGGTTCGGCTGAAGTTGCCTTTCGGGCAGAGTTTGCTTTAGCGGAGGTTTTTGTCTTTTTAGTCAGTGTATTATCTGATTTTTTGGCTGAGGCCGTTTTTGAATTTTTAACTGATTTCATTATCTTGTATCCCAATTTATAAGCTTAATTTTTTTTAATGTACAAAAGCTGATTAAGAAAGTCAAAGATATTTTGATATAATAAACAACTTGAATATTTGATATTATTAGGCTAAATATTGGTCTGATGAGAGGATTTGAATGGTCGGGTTATGGAAGATTTTTGCCGTTTTTTTCAAAATGGGGCTTTTTACGTTCGGCGGCGGTTACGCGATGTTGCCGATTTTGAAAAGCGAAGTTGCCGAGAAATATAAATGGGTTTCGGAAGAAGAACTGTTGAACTATTATTCGATCGGGCAGTGTACGCCGGGGATGATCGCTGTCAATGCCGCATCGTTTATCGGCTATAAATTGCGTAAAATATCCGGATTGGTTGCGGCAACTATGGGGGTTATTGCACCATCAATCATTATTATTTTGCTGGTTGCTTTAATTTTGCGGCAATATATGGATAATCAGTATGTTCAGTGGGCATTCGGCGGTATCAGAATCAGTGTGGTGGCGCTTATTATCAACACGGTTGCCGATATGTGGCAAAAAGGCGTTAAGAGAGTGCGTGATTATATTGTTTTTGCGGTCGCTCTAATTTTGCTGTTTTGGTGCAATCTGTCGGCTATTGTTATTGTTTTGTTGGCGGCCGGTTCGGCTTTTATTCCTGATTTAATGGGTAAAAAGCAATGATTTATGTTTTGCTGTGCTGGGAATTTTTCAAAATCGGTCTGTTCGCGGTGGGCGGCGGATTGGTAACCGTGCCGTTTTTGTTTGATTTGGCGGAGGCTTACGGCTGGTTTTCAACGGCCGAGCTGACTGATATGATCGCGGTTTCGCAATCAACTCCCGGGCCGATGGGGATTAATATGGCAACATACGCCGGATTTAAGGTTGCGGGCATTGCCGGTGCGCTTTCGACAACTTTGAGCGAAGTACTGCCATCAATGATTGTGATTTATTTTGTTTCGAAAATTTTGAATAAGTGGTCGGATAACAGCAATGTGCAAAAAGTTTTGAGTGCCATTCGTCCGGCGGTGATGGCTTTGATTTTGTTTGCCGGTTGGGATATTGCCAAAATCACGATTATTGATTATAAAACGTTCGGTGTTTTGATTTTTTTAACGCTTGCCATGCGATTTTATAAAAAAAGTGCAATTTTTTATATTGTTATTTCAGCCGGAATAGGTTTATTGTTGAAGATATAACGAAAGGGGAAAAAATGGTTGATACGGTTTATGATATTGTCGGTATAGGAAATGCTATTGTTGATGTTTTGGCTAAAGTAGGGGATACGTTTTTAACGGAAAGAAATTTACCGAAAGGCAGTATGACCTTATTAGAAGCCAAAGAAGCCGGCAAAATTTATGCCGAAGTTATTTCAGAACGCGAAGTATCCGGCGGTTCGGCCGCAAATACGGTGGCCGGTCTGGCCTCACTCGGAGCCGATTGTGCGTTTATCGGCAAGGTACATGATGATGAACTCGGACAACTGTTTCAGCGTGATATCGGTGCCGCAGGTATTGACTTTTTTACCGAGGCGCTGACCGAAGGTCCGGCAACGGGGCGCAGTGTGGTTTTGGTTACGCCTGATGCACAGCGTTCGATGTTTACTTATTTAGGTGCTTCACGCAAGTTATCTTTGGCCGATATTGATGAAAAAATCATCAGCGAATCGCGAATTACGTTTATCGAAGGCTATTTGTGGGACGAACCAAGTGAGCACGAGGCGATTTTAAAAGCTTGCGAATTGGCGCATAAACACGGGCGCGAAGTCGCATTTTCGGTATCGGATACATACTGTGTTAAGCAGCACCGCGAAAATATGCTTAAACTTATTAAAGAACACGTCAATATTTTGTTTGCCAATGAAGAAGAATTGAAAACTTTGTTCCAAACAGATGACTTTTATGCTGCTTTGGATGAGATTAAGCCGCTCGTCAATATTGCTGCCGTTACGCGTGATTCGCGCGGTTCGGTGATTGTTCACGGTCGGGAGAAAATCTTTGTTGAGGCTGAAAAAATCGAAGATGTTATCGATTCGACCGGTGCCGGCGATTTATACGCATCCGGCTTTTTATATGGATTGGTCAAAGGGCGCAGTTTGGGGACTTGTGCCATTATCGGCAGTATTGCGGCTTCTGAAGTTATCAGCCACTATGGGGCGCGGCCGGAAATATCGTTGCGCGGCCTGGTGCGTAAAAAGCTTATGGAATACGGCAAACGTCCGTCTATTTAAATTTGAAAAAGACACAAAAAAATCCTCACAGTAAGTGAGGATTTTTTTCATGAAATGAAACTTATTCAGTAACAACTGCCGCTTGCGGCTGTGCACTCGGAATATTTTCATCATTAAAAGCATGTTTATGTCCTTTGTGGTGTTTTTTGCAACCGCATTCGCCGCCATTTTTATGGCATCCACAACCGTTTTTAAAGTTCGGTGTTTGCATTGATCCGTCGGCATTAATAATGATAACGGTGCCGCTGTTATTTTTATCGGCAAAATTAGGAGCAGAAATCGGTGCAGGCGGAACCATTTGATGATATCCCGGCATAGGGCGCGGACCTTTTGTCGGGCAACGACCGCAACAATGAATTAATTCGTTAAAGCCCATACCGGCCAAAAATATTATTAAAATAGCCAATAATTTGAAAGTTTTCTTTTTGCAGCAGCAACAACCGTTGCCGCATCCGCAACCACAACTGCAACCGTTTTCGCAGGTGCATTCTTTGCCTTCCTGACAACCGCATTTGCAATCTTTACTGCAGTTACAACTCGGTTGTTCCATATTTTCTTCCGAATGATTTTTTTCTGTTTTAGCCATATTATTAATCCTTTCTATGTGTTTATTGCATACGTTTATAAGATAGTGGCTGTTTGCAAAAAAATAAAGAGTTTTTTTGAAAAATAAGAATGTAAACAAATGAATATGTGCACAATTGAAAAAATAATAAATATTTGTTGACAACCGAAATACCATAGTGTATATAAATTTTCCAGTGAAGCCAACATAGCTCAGTTGGTAGAGCTACTGATTTGTAATCAGTGGGTCGGGAGTTCGAGTCTCTCTGTTGGCACCAATAAAATGACCACCCTTTTGGGTGGTTTTTTTATTGGTGGTACAAGAGCTGAACGGACGACCCACTTGGGTCGGGCCGGAGGAAAAAAAATTGCTCCGGTGGAGCGATTTTTAACGACGGGCGAAGGTTGCTTTTGAGCAAGCAAGCGGTTAGCGGCGCGAAGCGAAAAAATTGCAACCAAGTGACCGAAGTTTAAGTTTTCAAATTAAAAAAATAAAGAAAGTAAACTTAAACAAGAAGCGAGTCTCTCTGTTGGCACCAATGCTAAAGCACCTCGTTAGAGGTGCTTTTTTTGTGTGCCGGCGAGAGCTCGAACGACCGAAGGGCCGGAGCCGCAAAAACAACCTCAAAATGTTGTTTTTCGGCGAACGGGCAAAGGACAAAACGTTTGCAAGGAAAGCGTTAGCACCCGCGGCAAACGTTAAGTGTCCGCGCAGAAAATTTTGCTGGCAAAATTTTAGTCTCTCTGTTGGCACCAATAAAATGACCACCCTTTTGGGTGGTTTTTTTATTG
>CAMVHF010000021.1 GCA_947167235.1 uncultured Alphaproteobacteria bacterium | reverse complement strand
ATTTGCAGATTATCAGCCTCGAGCAAATACTGCTTATCTTCGGTTTTAAGCGATAGATGCGAAGCGATCGTATCGGCCAGCTTATCATATTCTTCTATTTGTTTGATGGATTGAATGACATCATACGGAATTTTTTTATTGAGTTTAACGTATTCTTCAAACTGGCTGACCACCGCGCGACGCCAAGATTCCAACTCGGCTTTATCGCCTTTTTCCTGCGGATAACTCTCAACCGTTGCCGAAATATAGCTTTTATGATCGGTAAACGACGTTATCTTTACACGTTCCAACCCTTCAACCAACAGTTTAACCGTACCGTCAGGAAGCTTTAACATCTGCAATACATTGCCGCGCGTACCGACTTTATACAAATCTTTAGGAGCTGGTACTTCGGTTTCGGCTTTTTTCTGCATCACCAGAATCAGGTTAGATCCTTTATCGTTAGCTTTTTGCACGGCTTCAATAGACTTATCGCGCCCGACAAATATCGGTACAATCATTTTCGGATATACCACTACATCTCTGAGTGGCAAAACCGGTAATATCTCTTTTATTTCTTCTGTTTGTGTCTTTTCCGTATCTTCTGACATCTGAATTTTACTCCGTTTTATATCTTTATTATATATAGGTCGGCAATATGCTTTCGACAATAGGCTTATTGCGTTTTTCCCAAAATATTTCTCTAGTAAATGGCTAAAGTTTTGCCGTTATCGGTTAAATAGCGTGCCGTCAACAGGCGGACAACACTTTTGAAATGCGCCATATCTTCTGCGGTAAATTTATTGCAGTATTTATGAATAATTTGCCAACCGGCCTGATTTAAGATATATTCTTCAAACGCCAACACAGTCGCCGTGCGTTCGGACATTCCTGCTTTTCCACCGATTTTAGGATTAACCAGAGAAAACACATACAAAAGCTCATCGGCTAATTTTTCTAATTCTTGCTCATTCATTTGACACCTCTCAGAAATAAGATATATTTCTTATCTTAAGATAAGTCAATAATATTATTCCTAGATATCAACAAGCTATTTATTATTTCTAAATTTATCTTCAATTGTTTTTGATATATATTTATCCAGCTTTTGCACAGCTTCTCCGGCCGCCCGTGTAAGCAATTTTCTTACAAGCGTATCAGCAATTTCTTGTTCATCTTTATCTGCCGCAAACAAAATAAAATGGTTCTGGCTGACACCTATACCGCTGAACTCGGCATCATGTGAAGAAGTCACCGCCAATTCGATATTGATTTTCATTTTGTGATGTTCGTTATCAATCCGGTCGACCACCGCTTGCGATAAACTCGGGCTGACAATGTAATCGGCATAATCTCGGGCATCCGGTGCATCGGTAACGTAAAAATAATCGCTGCCGGAGAATAATCCCGTTAAAAAGTCTTGATAATGATCGGTAACTTCACCGTTCCACATTGTCATATTTTCAATATACAATAGTTTTCTGTCTTGCAGTTTATTAGCCTTAAACGATGTATTTTCATTTACTTTTTCGGCAACCTCGGCAGCTTGAAATTCCTGTGGCTCACTGTTTTTATAATCGCGCACCAAGCCGGCTAATTCATCCGGCATAATTTCAACCGTTGCTTTAAGTTTTACGCACACATGCGAATCGTCATCGATGGTTACGTCGTGCTTTACATTAAGCATATATTCATCGATAATCCGATACGAGATAATATCCAATGCGCTTGCCGTCAGCCCCGGATAACGACTTTGAATTAATCCCGACAGCTTAACCGCCGAAATACTGGCTTTATCGACGGCTCGATTTTCAGCCGTTTTTTTATCATCATTCGGCTGTCTGTCATCACAGGCTTCTGCCTCAACAAAGCGCGTCAGAATTTCATTATCCGCCGCAGTTGCAAAATTCGCCTTAGCCGACATGCAAGCTAAGGCGCAAACACCGCATAACAAAACTTGTCTTAAATTTACCACCAACTTCTATCCCCTTCCGCCTGATGGATAATTTCGCTCCATTCGCCGATAACACGACCGGATTTTTCATTCAGGAATAAATCATATTTGATTGCCGGAACTTTTTTTGTCGGTGTATCAAACCAGTCGATCACACTGTTAATAACGTAGTCGGCCTCATCTTTGGTCGGCGTAACGATAATATTGCTCATATTGGCAAATCTGTTTTTCAAAGTTTCGGTACCTTTTTCGGTTCCGCCCGGTAAATCATCCGATTTCGGCTGCGCTTCATCGATATAGATTTTCATGATACCGATTTGTTCAAAAAAGGCTGCAGCCTCTTTTTGCATCGAATTTACCGTACGATTGGCAGAAATAACATAAATTTCCGGTGCATCAGGCACATAAGTTATATCTTCTTGCCCCGGCAGAGCAGGTTCATCCGGACAGCAACGACGTTTATGGTACGAGCCTTTAACGGTTTCAACCACACGCGGTTTCAACACAACCGGTTCGGCAGCGTGCATACAGCCGTTCGGTTGCATGCAAGAATACGAACACGGCATAGCCGGTATTGTCTGAACGGCAGGAACAAACTCGTTATTTTCGGTCTCTGCCGGATCCTGAGCTTCTTGCGTTGCACCTGCACAACCGGCCAACAAAAACAATGTGCCAAAAAGTACCGTCTTTTTCATTTTAATCTCCTTACAGATTTCTATACTGTTATTTCTACACGACTTACATTAAAAATACATTAATATTTGAAAAGAAGTCTTGAATAATCATAAAAAAGAATCTAACCTTATCGTGAAAATATAAAGGATTTATAATGCTTATTACTTTTCTTGCCCTGATAACACCTTTATTGGTCTTGGTTCGCCCTCTGCAGCGCAATGCTTTTTTTATTCTTTATTTTGCGTTGATGTGTCTGTCGGCCTATATTTCGGAGACATATTATTTTCGGGTACAAGCCTTTTCACACAAAGCTTTTTTGATTTTTGCCGTTTATCATTTGGTGTGCATCAATATTGCCGTATTTATCGCTTACGGTGCCGATAAACGCGCTGCCAAAGAAGGGGCTTGGCGTGTTCCGGAAGCGTATTTGCACGCTTTGGAATTTTTAGGCGGATGGATCGGCGCTTTTATGGCGCAAAAATTCTTTCGCCATAAAACCAAAAAGAAAAGTTATCGCGTTATGTTTTGGCTGATGCTTGTTTTACAGGGTGCCGCCATTTATATTATTTTGCGTTATTTAGGATTAATACATTAGGAGGTTTGTATGAAATATGGTCTGACATTATTGGCAATGAGTACCTTTTTAGCCGGTTCGGCGCTGGCTGAACCATTACTGTTGGAAGCTAAAAACAACAATCTGTCGCTCAGCATTTACAATCAAAATCTGGCGCTTGTTAAAGATATACGCTCGGCTGATTTGCAATCAGGCAGCAATGAAGTTATTTTTGACGGCGTTGCCGAACGCATTCAATCCGAAACAGCCATAATTTACGGTGACGGCATTAAAGTTAACGAGCAAAATTACAGTTACAATTTAATGTCTTATGACAACATCTTACGCCAATACATCGGCAAAGAAGTAACGGCCGTCCGTATTAATCCGGATAACGGTAAAAACATTACCGAGCGTGCCACACTCATCGGCGTTAACGGTGCGCAGCCTATTATTAAAACAGAATACGGCATCGATGCCGAATATCCGGGACGTATCGTTTTTGATAAGATTCCGGCAAATTTAAGCAATAAACCGATGCTGACTGCCAAATTAAATGCTAAAAATGCCGGCAATAAAACATTAAACTTAGCTTATCTGACCGACGGCTTGAAATGGAAAACCGATTACGTTGCCAATGTTTTAAGCCCGAATAAATTGAATTTAACCGGCTGGGTTACCATCACCAACGAATCGGGTATTGATTACGAAAATGCCAAAATTCAGCTCATCGCCGGCGATGTTAATGTGGTGCGCAATACATTCAGAGGGCGCGGTATGGTCATGATGGCTAAAGCCGCCGTATTTGAAGAATCAAATGATATGGCTTACGGCTCGGTTGAACCGGAAACGGTTAACAGTTACGAACTGTATACCCTGCCGACAACATCAACCATCAAAAATCATCAAAACAAGCAAATTGCTTTGATTGAAAAGAATGATGTTACCTACAAAAAAGAATTCAATATCACCTCGCCGTTTTACTTTGGTAATTATACCCGTGACGAGTTTGAAAAGCATCATCCGGTTATCACCTACGTTATTGAAAATAAAGCCGAATCAAATTTAGGTATTTCCCTGCCGAGCGGCACCATTCGTTTTTATCAAAATGATAAAACCGGTAATTTGCAATTCATCGGATCGAATAACATCAGCAATACCGCCAAAGAAGACACATTACGCTTAAACTTAGGCGATGCGTTTAATATTTCGGTCAGCGGCAAAGTCACCAAAATCGGTGAAAAAGAGGTCAGTCGTAAGCCGAAAAAGAATCTGTGTTATCAAATCGTTCAAAATAAAACTTTTGATGTTTCGATAACGGTCAACAATGCCGAAGATACCGATAACCATGTTATCCTGACGCAAAATATGCCGCAACGCTACAAAATACTTAAAGAAAGCATAAAAGGCAGCGAAAAGAATGCCACAACCAGACAGTGGCGTATTCCGACTAAAAAGAACAGCAAGGCCGAACTGACATTCTCGGTTGAAGCACCGTTCGAATTGCAGGTTTGCGATTAATCTTTCACCAAACGGTACAATTTATAAAAAACACTCACAATTGAGTGTTTTTTTTATTGACATTTTAGACAAAACAACATATATTAGACTTAATTTCAAATATTATTGTGGCAACAAATTAATTTTACTTATTAACGCCACACTTTTAGAAGATAGTTCACTTTTTTTAACATAAAACTTTTAAAAAACTATGGAGAAGAAGGTATTTTTTCAGAAGTTGGGCATCTTTGCCGTGTCAGTAATCTCTTTAGGTCTCCTTGTCTGGGCCATGTTCATTCCGGAGTCTAACGTATTCTGGAACACCTATCTGGGAGCACTGATTGCCGGCTTTATCTACTTCTTGGTTAAGTTCTGGCGTGACCGTTGGGACAATGAATTCGGACCGGTTCTGGCTAAAACCTCGATTGTGGGCATATGCACCAGCCTCTTAGGCCCTACTGCTCAGATGCTCGGATTGCACTTTGCCGGAACTAACATCATGGCCGACGCAAACATCAGTTCTCTGCCCTGCCAGTTCGGCGTTGCATGGGCACTGCTACTGCTTGCATTCTGCCTGATGTCTGCATACACCGATGCCAAAAATGAAAAGCCTGTTGTCAGATGGTTTGTCCTTTCAGGTGTCGTTTGGTTGCTCTCAATGCAGGTAGCGTTCGTAGATGAGGTCCTCAAGGTCTTCGGTTACACGCTGCCTGAATGGCTCGAACATATATTCTCGGTAATTTATCCGGTAATATTCTTCGGAACTGCCATTTTAGCATTCTGCTGCCTTATACGGGGCATATTCGGGAAAAACTGATCTTGACCATAAACTCTTAATCGCGACGGCGCACCTTATTAAAAAAAGGTTGCGCCGTTGCACTTTTTAAAATCCTTTTATTTTAATAATGACATCACAAATTTTACCTGTATAATATCGCATAAGGAGAAATAACATGCTTTATTGTTCATCGTTTGAATGTCAAAAATGTCCGCGTTTATCGGCTTTTCGTGCGCAAAACAAACAAAAATTTCCGCACTATCATAACGGACCGGTCGAATCGTTCGGTAATTTAAGTTCACAAATCTTAATTGTCGGCTTAGCTCCGGGCTTAAACGGTGCCAACCAAACGAATCGTCCGTTTACCAATGATTACGCCGGCGATATTTTGTATCCGGCTTTAAAAAAATTCGGATTTGCCCGCGGTAATTACGGCAAAGTCAAAAATGACGGTTTTGAGCTGATAAACGTACGCGTGACCAATTCGGTGCGTTGCGTACCACCGCAAAATAAAGTGACTGCCGACGAAATTAAAGCCTGTCGACCATACTTACAAGCCGAAATCGCCGCTATGCCCAACTTAAAAATTATTTTATCTCTCGGTTCGGTTTCACACGGTGCGGTTTTACAGGCCTTAGACTATAAAAAATCCGCATTTAAATTTGCCCACGGTGCCGAACATAAGCTTTCCAACCACAATATTATACTTATCGACTCGTACCATACATCGCGCTATAATATTAACACCAACGTCTTAACCGCCGAAATGTTTGATAAAATTATATCCCGTTTAGCCGAATTGTTATAAAAATGCTAACGTTTTTTTATACATTTTCGGGCATACTTCAGAATGGTTGTTTGTCTGGTATTTTGAGAAAAGATGTATAAGAAAGTTGCAACGTTTTTGTTTTTTATGGCGACATTGATGTATATGCCGCTGCTGTGGGCTGCCGAATCGACACAGAGTACCGAGCATACCACCGTGCAACTTTTCAGCAACGGACGCGATACGGTTGTTGCTCGTTTTGATATGGAACCCGATTGGCATATTTATTGGAGTAACCCCGGTGAAATAGGGCTGCCGACTACCGTTAAAGCCCAAAATGCCAACGTTAAAATCGATAACCAATCGGTACCGCAAGTTAGAACCGTTTATGAAGAGATGAAAGAATATCTCTACGAAAATACGGCCTATTTTCAATTACACTTAGATAACATCAATACACCGGAAATTACCTTTGATTTTGTAGAATGTAACGACGTTTGCCAACCTCAAAGCCTGACGTTTGATCTGTCGTTAATCCCGAGTGTCGATATTGCCGAATGGCTGCAAGTCAAAGAAGCTGCCGATGCGACTTTTCCGCTTAAAATACAACTTAGCGGTAATACCGACGGACAATCTTTAAGACTGGACGGTATATCCGCCGATAAATTGCAGTTCATTCCTGCCGAGCGCGATGTTATCGCCGAAGAATCAGTGGATATTGAAGTTCATAACGGTTCGGCGCAAATCAGCTGGCAAAATGAAACAGATCATCCGTTAAAGCAAGCTCTGATTATAACGCCGACCGAAAATTACATTGCTGATATTATCTACAATCATTCCTCGATTTGGCAACTTTTATACATCATTTTACTGGCATTTGTCGGCGGCATTATTCTTAATGCCATGCCATGCGTCTTTCCGATTTTGAGCTTAAAAATCTTTTCGCTTATCAACCAAAAACACAAAAACAGAAACCCCATGCTGAATGCCGTATCCTACACGGCCGGCGTTTTACTGTCGTTTTTATTACTGACAACCATTTTATTGATACTTAAAAGCAGCGGCGAATCGATCGGTTGGGGTTTTCAGTTGCAATCCCCGTGGTTTGTCGGCATTATGGCGATTATCTTCTATATTTTATTTGCTTTTATGGTTGAATGGCTGCGTTTTCCGTCGTTTGCCGGTGATTTTATGCACCGGGCGGCCAATTTGAGCGAATTTTCAACCGGCTTTTTTGCGGTTTTAATTGCCAGTCCGTGTACCGGACCTTTTATGGGAGCCGCCATCGGTTATGCCTTTATGCACGGCAGTTATGAACTCTATGCTGTTTTTACGGCTCTGGCTCTCGGCTACGCTCTGCCCTACGCGCTGATTGAATTGTATCCGCACCTCATCAGTCGGATTATGCCTAAACCGGGGCAATGGATGCGCCGTATCAAAATTGTTTTATCTGTGCCTATTTTGCTGACAGCTTTCTGGCTTTCGGCCGTTCTGTTTGAACAACTGACCGTTGATACCGAAAATACGGAAGCCGAAACGACAGAAGCTTTACAATGGCAACCTTATGATGAAAAAATCATTGCCGAACTGAATGAACAAGGCGAAAATATCTTTATCGACTTTACGGCCGATTGGTGTCTGACCTGTAAATTTAATGAAAAAATTTTAATCAATACTTCGCGTTTCAAAAAATTTGTTCAAGAAAACAACGTGCATTTGTTTATGGCCGATATGACCGACTACAACGATGAATATAATGAGGCGCTTAACATGTACGGACGGGACGGTATTCCGCTGTATATATACTATAAAAACGGCAGTTATGAAATCCTGCCGCTGTTCTTTTCGATATCCGATTTACAAAAATAAATTTTAATTGGTGCTTTCGTCGTCGCCGTCATCAATGATGATGAACTCATTATCGCCGATAACATTTAAAACGGCACGCGCGCGTTCGTCCAACAAATCCAAATCCAAACTGTTCGAGGATAACAAATTGACTTTTTGTTCCAACTCTAAGCGTTTTTTTTCATAATTGGCGCTCATTTTTTCAGCTTCGGCAACTTTTTCCTGCAAATACAAATAGCGCAAGATTCCACGCTCGCCTCTGACGGCGAAATATGTGAAATAACCGCAAAGAAACATCAAAACAACGATAACTGCCGAGCTTTTACTTTTAGCAACAATAAATGACCAAATATCCATTTTAATCTCTGTTTATTTTTCGTATTTTCTATAATTCGACCACACTTTTATTAAAAAAAAGTTATAATCCTCCGGCTAATAAAAATTTTTTGTTTTGGCGATAAAATTCGTCGCACGATTATCAATAAGTTTACCGTCTTTTAAGCTGACTTCTCGGTCCATCTTATGCGCCAAGTCAATATTATGGGTTGCAATCAGCGCCGATAATCCGGTTTCTTTAACAACTTCCAACAAGGTTAAAAAGACGTTATCCGACGTATTCGGATCCAGATTACCGGTCGGTTCGTCGGCAAGCAGCAGTTTCGGCGTATTGGCAAGCGCACGGGCAATCGCAACACGTTGTTGTTCACCGCCGGAGAGTTCTGCCGGACGATGATGTTCGCGTTCGCTTAGGCCCAAACGTTGCAGCAACCACATTGCCTTATCCTCGGCTTCTTTATATTTAATACCGGTAATCAACTGCGGCAAAATAACATTTTCAGCTGCATCAAAATCCGGCAATAAATTATGATACTGATACACAAATCCGAGATAATCGCGACGCAATTCAGTCCGCAAACCATCCGGAGCATCGGCACAACTGACGCCGTTGATATAAATTTCACCCGAACTCGGCGTTTCCAAAAGACCGGCAATTTGCAATAACGTCGATTTGCCCGAACCTGACGGTCCTATTAAAGCGACAACTTCTTTAGGTTTGATTTCCAAATTGACATCTTTTAAGACATCCAGCTGCTCACTGCCTTGGATAAAAGTCTTATTGATATTTTTCAATGTTAATGTCGTCTGTTTTTTATTCATAACGCAAGGCCTCCGCCGGATCAAATTTTGAAGCTCTGTATGCCGGATACAATGTTGCCAGGAACGACAGCAACAATGTCAGAACCACGACCAGTGTCACTTCCGTTGCATCGACCTTTGCCGGCAGCTGCGACAAGAAATAAATCTCTGGTGAAAATAAATCGCGACCGGATAAATTTTGTAACATCTGTCTGATATTTTCGATATTATCACAAAACAGTAATCCGAGTGCCACACCGATAGATGTCCCGACCAAGCCGATAAAAGCGCCGTCCATGAAAAAGATGCGCATAACCATACCGCGGGTTGCCCCCATTGTTCGCAGTACCGCCACATCACGACTTTTATCTTTAACCAGCATAATCAAACCCGTGATGATGTTAAAAGCTGCCACCAAAATAATCAGCATCAAAATCAAAAACATCACATTACGTTCAACGTCTATGGCATTGAAAAAGGCCGAATTTGTTTGTTTCCAATCGTAGACATAGGCGTCCAACGTCACGCTCTTTTCGATAAGTGCGCGCATTTGGGCGAGTTTGTTTTCATCTTTTAAGGTCACATCGATTACCGATACGGAATTTTTTAACCCGAAGTACTTTTGAGCGGTTTCCAACGGCATAAATATAAAATTGGCATCGTATTCGTACATTCCCATATTAAAGGTACCGATTACACGATACGATTTTATCCGCGGTACCGAACCGAAAGCCGTTACCTTACCGTTCGGTGAAATCAGGGTAATTTCATCATCGACATAAATGCCGAGTTTATGCGCCAATTTTTCACCGACGACAACCACATCTTCTTCGTAAGCATCCAAATCGACATGGGCAAAACCGTCACGCATAACTTTCTTTTTTAAGATGTCTTCTTTATCGATACCACGCACCATAGCGCCTTCGGCACCGCGTCCGGATGAAACGAGAAGCTGTTTTTCAATCATCGGCAAGGCCATGTCAATTCCATCAATACTTTGTAAATCACAAATGGCTTTTTTGTAATTGTTAAACGGAAATTCAGGTGAAGCCACAATGGATATATGGCCGTTAATACCTAAAATACGGTTCAACAGTTCGGCCTTAAAACCGTTCATCACCGACATCACGATAATCAGTGTTGCCACACCGAGAGCAATACCGGTAAAAGCAAAACCGGTAATCACCGAAATAAAGCCCTCTTTACGTTTGGCTCGCAAATAACGCCACGCCGTTAAGCGCTCAAATTTTGAAAACAAGATTCTTCTCCTTATAATTTATCTGAATTTATAAAGAAAGTTGCGGTTTTGCAACCTTGAACAGGCGGATATACACAGCGCTGATTACATCCCGATACGCTGATTCAATTTTAGGAGTTTAACAATCGAAAAAATGGTATAAAATTGTTCAAAAACGATATCAACTTTGTTTTTATTGATGTTTGAACGGAAAAACGAGTTTGCCTCAAACATATCCTGTTTGGTCGGAATAGCCAGCAAAAGCGTATTATTCCGGAAGCAAAACTGGATAGATTTACCATCGTATAAATCGCGCAGTTTAATCATCCGCTCCATAAATCCGGTCGTCAACAAGTAACGAGATTCGATTTGGCTGTCGGAATAAACTTCGAAATACTTTTCAAACAAGCTGTCTTCCAATTTGACATTTTGCAAACCTTTAACCTTATGAAAAGCATTAAATAAACCGTGATCTTCCAGCACCACCGTGCGTCCCTTGAAAGGCTTATTCATTTCAAACAAAATACAAATGCCGCTGAAGACTTTTTTCTTCATTTCGTGATTATTCATATCCACTTTAGCAAAACGCAATTTTTCTTCGGCGATTGTAATGCGCACATCCTCATACGTTCCACTAAAAAAATCATCACCTATGTTTTGATTATAGTCATCAAACAAATCCGACGACATCAGATAAGGATCGGGAATCGTTCCCTCGTATTGGTAGTAAAACGAGCCGAAAAAATTGGCAAAATCCGGCATAATTTGCGGTTTAACACGTTTTTTATACATATAAATCGGACCGATCAACATCATGATAACGATGCAGGATAAGCCCAAATAAATACCGCACATCAGATCATCGCTGCTACCGATTTCACTTTCCAGTAATTTTTTGATAATGGCCGGATAAAACAACAGTGCAAAACCGACCAAAATCGCAAAGGCCGTCAAATAGCGCAAGCGCACTTTCTCGTGACTACGGAGAATCGGCAACAATTTTTGAACATAGAAGTTATCAAACTCATGTTTTAAGTTGATATAATCAATGTCCTTTTGATAATCAATCATTCGATTAAAGCCTTAATGATTTGGATAAAGTTAAATGTTTTTTCAAATTCAGTATTCATTTGCAAAAATTTGTTCTTATCGATTTTGCTGCTCCAAAATTTGTAGTTATCAAAATACAGAGTGCTTCCTTCAAAGTATATGCGAATAAAGTTATCCTGAATTTGTAAATACATATTTTTGGCCCCAAAGGCCTCTTTCATATCCAGTATGGTTTCATAAAACAATGACAGCATAATATTTTGAGCAAACGCTGTATTATCGGTAAAACATCTGAAATAATTGGAGGCCGGAATTTCCATACGCGGAGAAACGGCTTCTAATTCGGGGAATTTACCTTTGCGGTAAAAACCGGATTTATCAAATACCAAGAGTGTGCCGGCAAAATTTTGCGGAAACGTCAAATACACAATAACACCGGTTGATACTTTCTTTTCCCGACTTTTACCGAACAATATGGATTTTTTTGTGTAAAAAGTATCACGCATTTCGACTTTGACATCACTGACTTCATTGGCAATGTTGTGCAAAGCACCGACGTTATCATGAGGAGGAATAATCGGTGAATGAACCAGCTTGACCGTACCGGTCGTTTTATGTTTCCAATCCCCGTAATATTGCAAAAATACATCAAAAATATCTTGACGCGGTTCACGATAATAACGAATAATCGGCCATATTGCAAAAGACGAGGCTACCAGTGCAAATAAAATAAGCTGTTCATAATTAACCGGATGCTTACTCATCAATGTCCGAAACAACACAAACAGCACGTTGGCACTGATGATAAACATAATCGACCACACATATCCCCAAAAACGGCTGTGATATCGGTCTTTGATGCGGTTATCTTCTTCCACTAACGGAACAATCTTTTGAGCAAAGTACTGTTCAAACGGATCTTCCTGCGGCTGTTCGGCGGTTTCGATAAACTCGAGTTTTTCCGAATCTTTGATATATTCCATCGAATTCATCCCAGATTATTTGAAATAGTCCTTGGCATCAATGGGTTTGCGCTCGGCTTCGGCGATTTCGAAGAAAGGCGTTTTATCATACGAAATTCCCAAAATGGCTGCCACCAAGCTGCTCGGAAAGATTTCAACCTGATTTTTCAATTCGTTAACATTGGCATTGTAAAAGCGACGAGCCGCTGCAATATGCTCTTCGACTTCATTCATGCTTTGCATAGCCGTAATCATGGTTTGATTAGACTTCAAATCCGGATAATTTTCCAAAGAAATTTTGAACTCCTGCAATTTCTCGTTCAGCATTTTTTCGAGTTCCATCTTTTCTTTAGGCGAAGTCACAAACGAGCTTTGCATTGCGCGCGTACGCAATTCGGTCAGTTCTTTCATGAGCGTTTTTTCATGTTCCATAAATTTTGCCGCCATTTGCAGCATATTCGGGATCAAGTCATAACGTTTTTTGAGTTGGACATCAACATCGGCCATTGATTCATGAACTTTGTTGCGGCATTTGATTAAACGAACATACAACAAATAAAATATAGCCAAAACAACAATGGCAACAATCGTAATTATATTCGGCATCGTTTTACTCCTTAAAATAATCCTATCTGTTTTGATATTATAACATGAGTATTAAAATTTATTAAAGAAATATTTTGCACTTTATGGTGAAGAAATTATTTGATTCGGACAAAAAAATATGTTATGATGAAAAAAAATGTAAAAGGATACACAAATGAATGATAGACGTGTAAATTTTCTGTTAGGTGAAATTAATCGCAGTTTAGATACCAAAACCCGCGAAGAAAGCCTTGTTCGCGAGCAAGAAGCGCGTGAACGCGATGCAAATGCACTGCGTACGCGCAGCCAAAAAAGCGCTCGTGAATTGGCGATGGCTGCCAAACGCGGAAGTATGGATTTAGCAGCAGAAAGAAATGAGAATCGTGACAAAAATATTGCCGCTCGCATGATTGAACAGAAAAGACTTATGGCGGCAACTGCACGTCCTGAACGTAAAAATGAAGAATTAGAACGTAAGAATGATGCCCGCGTCCGTCAACAATCCATGGAACGCCAGTACGTTCGCCAAAGATCACGAATATAAGCCATGAATATTAAGGATACATTAAAACACGCTTGGAATCGCCTAAAGCATTTGAATGTTTTGCGGACTAAAAGTCGGTACAATATTGATATATCAGATCGCAAAGAAGTTACCGACACAAATATAAAACAAGATAACAGCCGTGATTATCAAAACACCAAACCGGGCGAGCATGTCTATACGAGGCGTCCGAATTCACGCGGCAGTCGCACTTTATAGATTTCGATGCGTATCATAACAGTTTAACTAAATTTTTTATATAGGGATTATGAATGCAAAAAAGCTCATTGAGCAAAATCAAGTGAGTGAGTTGTCGGCTCTGGTTTTCAACCAACACTTTGACAACAGCAGTACAAACGGTTACACCTATCCGCTCGGTGCCGAAGATGAAGCTCTTGTTGTTAAACAGATGCTTCTGACGCAAAGTTCGGATTGGTACAACTTCGTTAAACGTTATCTCCAGCATTATCCTCTCTCCAATCAGGCAGATGAGTTGTTGGCCGATAACGCTGCCGAGAATCCGTTTGCTCGCAAGTTACTGGTTTTCAGCATCAAGAAGTACGGGTGTCACCCTGCCGTTGCAGAACGCCTTTGCAAGTACCTTCTGACAGCCAAAGCCGATGGCAGCGAACTGATTAACGTCATTTGCCTCAACTCACATCTTCAGAGTCCGGAAGTCCGCGTATTGTTGGAACGTCTGGCTGACCGCGAGCACGCATGCTGTCCGGAGAAAGCTACCCCGCAGTATGCCGCCATCTACGACAAAACCATCAGTGACTACCATAGTGCCAGATTCTGATCTCTGACATTGCAGCTTTTTACCAATCGCCGTTTCTGCTAACGAAAACGGCGGTTGTTTTTTTATTAAAAAAAGAATTGCATAACGGTCTTTTTTCTTTTATTCTTCGGTATTATAAACCTGAATGGAGAATGTTAATGTATTGTTTTTATAATCCGCTTGAACTTACTGAAGAACAAAAACTCGTCTATATAAAATTGTTGGTTTATTTGGCACAGACCGATAATGATCCGGCGGTCATGGAAAGAACATTTATCAAACAAACCGTTGTGCAGATGAAGATTGATCCGAAAAATTTGCGTAATTTGGTTATTCCGGCAACCCATGATGATTTATTTTCCACATTATTACCGATTAACGGCCGGAGCATGGCGATTGATTTATTGCATCGTTTGTGGTTTGCGGCATCTATTGATGAGAACTTTGCCGATGAAGAAATCGAGCTTATTCAAAAAATTGCCAAGATTTTAGACATTGATGATAAAACGATTTTGAAGCTCGGCAACTTTGTTGTTGATGAAGCTAACTTCTTTACGTCGGTAAAAGACGTTTTTGAAACAGATAATGTTCGATGCTAACATATTGAATTTGTAAGATTATTTATATAAAATGCATAAAAAAACAAAAAAAATAAAAATAATGCTTGCATTTATGATTGAATTGTTTTATTAACATTAGCTGTTAGGCGCCCGTAGCTTAATTGGATAGAGCATCTGACTACGGATCAGAAGGTTGTGAGTTCGAGTCCCGCCGGGCGCGCCAATTAGAAAAAGCACTTCAAATGAAGTGCTTTTTTTGTTGCGCCGACCAAGGGGCCAAAGTCACAACCTTGGTTGTGAGCCGGAGGAAAGAAAACAACCTCAAAATGTTGTTTTCTGACGACGGGCGAAGTTCGCTTGTGAGCAAGCACGCGTAAGCACAGCGCTGCGAACAACCGCGAACGAGTGACCGAAGCAATGTTATAACATTGCAAGACGAGTCCCGCCGGGCGCGCCATTTAACCACCTGTTTTTACAGGGATTTTTTATTTTTAAAATTTTTTATCAAGCCTCAAAATCCCTCCGATCACACGCTGGTCACACGTTTTTTCTGAAATTCAGACCTGATTGCTATATGAAACATAAAATCGAATCGTTACAAAATACCGATTTTTTGAAAATGTTAAAGAATCTATCTTCTTTAACATTTTCTCGGAAAACCGCGTAAAATAAGCACTTTTGAAAATGAGCAAAATACCGCAAATAAAAAAATGTTAAACTTTGTTGAGATTCGCCACATTGTTTAACATTTTAGAGATTTTTCAGTTAGCATTATATGATGTTTGGTGATATCATTATAACATAAAAAGTACCATTATCATAATTAATATCAAAAAATAAATTAACGTCTGCCACAAAAGCCGTTTTCCAAAACTCAAGGTATTGTTTTTGTAAAGGCGATTTATCAGCGGATTAGCCAAGACATATGTCAACACAAATGATATAACGGCAAATACCCAACAATTATATCTTAAAGTATCTTTATGCGCTAAATAAAATTTCATATCTTCACCTTCAAAATGTGCATTTTCCAGCAAAGCAAAAAACAACCCTATGGTTAAAGTAACGACAATAATCCAGTATATCCAAAATTTTGCGACATCAATCAGTTTATTTCGGAATTTAAGCATTTAAGCTCCCATCCTTTTATTTCCATTTTGTTTGTATGTATTCTCTGGCTTTATCTTGCAACTTTTTATTGTATTTGTAAAGAGGTGAATCATAAGCTCTTGCTAAATCAGCATTTGTCCAATCTGATATATCTTTGTACAGTGGTGAATTTCTATCTGAAATTTCATGAACAAAATCCATTTCACTGACATTCTGAGCAATAGGAGAATTCGGATTTTGATATTCCCTCAAAAGATTTACCGTTTCATCTTCATTCTCATTTAACGGCTTTATACCCAAATCTATATGTTAACCGAGGCCAGAGAGGATTGGGGCGCATTGCATGCTACAACAATAGATGCCGTAATTAAAACACATCATAAAGAGAAAGCTCACAAAGGTGCTGTTGTTCGGGATAAAAAATATGCCGAATTCAGAGAGAATTTTACAAAAATTCAAAAAGAAAAATATGAACTTGCTATGCAGAACGGCAGTCAGTTGACCGCAAATAGTTTTGTGGATTGGTTTTTGGAAAATAAAACGGATATTCAGATACCGTATGTCGAGCAGAATCAAAGAAACAAATTAAGACAGTTGGCTCAAGCTAATAATCGCGAATTTAAAAAGCTTTTGCTTGGCTAAAGTTATACGTTTAGCAAGCTATAGGGCATAGTCAAAGGCTTCTCTTTTTGTTAAAGTGGAAATGTAATATAGGATCAACTTTTAATAAAGGAGAAGAAAATGGATATATGGAAAAAATATAAATCGCCGTTTGGTTATGAAACCGGTGACAACGGCATAGACAGCTATGGTGTAGACCATAGCGGCTTCACACTCAGAGATGAGATAGAGTATCAAACGGCACGCGATAATCGCGAAAGCCAAATGATGCAAATGTACAATCAACAAGGGATAACGGATAATTACCCTCAGTACACAACCAACTTTTGGGGCGATGCCGACAATAATTACGGGTTTGGAAGTTCGAATATTACTGATGCCATCAGTGCTCATCCGGCAATGAACACAACACCCGTACCGATAACGCAGACACCACAGGTGCAAACTCAAGCAACATTAAGCAGTACTAATAATGTTGTACCACGCTATTGGGAAAGTGCAGCAGATGGTAAACGTGTCTACGATTATATGTTACAACAGGAAGGGAATTTTACCCCTAAAATTCAACGTCCTGAATTTTATAGACAATCTGCTCTTAATGCTATTCCTAATTTGATACAAAATTACTATAATTTAAAGCCCTTAAAAGTAACGGACAAATATAAACATGCATACATGAATTGCAGCGCTGCTCAATATGGACAAGGTGGTGCTGACATGGCAATGCTTGCATCAAATCTTAGAGAATGGAATGATATACGAACCGGTTCAAATACTCTTGACAGTAGCGAAGGTGATCAGTATGCTAACAAAATCGGAAGGTTTTTAGGTAGTAAATATCCAGAGGAAGATTGTGATGAGCTTATTCAAAGATATATCAACAGACGTTATTAAACTATTTTGCTGGATTCTGTTCTTTATTGTATTATTCCTTATTGCAGGTACCGCTTTTTATTACTTAGACTATTATGTAAATCTGGATAAGAATACAAAACTGATTCAAGAATGCATAGCAGAAGGTAATAGTGAGGTGTCTTGTAAGAGTAGGGTTTATTAATTATTGAAAAAATATCCGTAATATTGTAAAAATAAGTGAATGGTCTTTGTTTTCAAAATGGTGCTTAAAACAATATCATTCACTTATTTTTTTGTCTTTCGTACAGAATTTCAGTTTAAATCTATTAGGAAAGTGCGGTTTTAATCTATCCTGCCAAGTATTGAATACAACACCCGTGCCGATAACGCAGACACAGACGCCGACGACATTGAGTACCGGATTGGACAATAATCAAGCAAATTTTAGTGGAAATAATTATACAACCGGTATTGGTACAATGATGGAACAACCGAACAATCTAACCAGTATAAAGAATACGTCAAATAATATATGGCAAAACATAAAAGATGGTGCTATCATAGCTGCTGATACGATTAGATATACACCGGAGGCATTGGGAGAATTGGCTGCTGATACAAAATTAGCATATGAATATTGGCAAAAAATGAACCAAACAGGGAGACAACTTGTAAATACATATGGTCCTAGACAAGGTGCTGATATTGATAATTACTATCATCCATTATTACAATGCGAACTTGCTAAAATTAGTCCAATCAGTCGTGATTTGGGGTTAAGATTAGGGTATGCCAAGGAAATGTGGGACTATCATAAGAAGAAAGGCACCATGCCAATGTCTGTAATTTCAGCAGATAGTCAAAAGGACTTGCAAAACAATCTTTATGGTAGTAACTTAGGATATGATAATCCAAACAAAAGCTGTGAGGATATGCCAGATGATAGAAGAACACCAAATATGCGCAAAGCAAATATTAGGTAGAATAATCGGCTTTATCTATAAGGGAGCGCTTTATTCTATTGTAATTGGCATGATTTTAAGTGTTGGGTTGCTTTTCTTATATCCGCATTATCAAAAGTACGTCTATACGAAAGACTGTCAACAAACCGGACATTCAAAAGACTGGTGTGAAAAAACATGGCTTGAGTTATTGGAACTTGATTAATATAACTGCATAAAGACAGAGCTCGTCGGAAAAGGCGAGCTTTTTGTTTATTTGAGAATTCACTCATATCAAATAAAATAACTATTTGATATGGGACAAATTTACAAACTGGGCCGAGCATACCGGTGATGCCATGCAAGCCGGTGCGGTAGGTTATGCTACCGGCGCGACATTGGATAATTTTGACGAGGCGATGGGTGCGGCGACTGCGGCGGTAACGTTAAATCCGAATAACTATGCTATGGGACGTGATGTTACAAGGCAATTGCAAAATGATTTACAACAACGTCATCCGTATATTTATGGTGGAGCTGAATTTACCGGAGCGATGACAACACCAATGCATTTGGTAAAAGATACTACTTTTGCAAATAAAGCTCTTAACGCCTTTACAGATACAATAAATGCTTCCGCAGGATATGCGAATAATTGGAACGATTTTGAGGCTAATTTAGTAGCAAATGGACTAGCTAATATTGTAGGTTTAGGACTTGAAGGACTCCCAATAGGAAGAGCCTTCAACAGTAGCGCAGGAAAAAAGTTATTGGCAAAGGGGTATAAATTTGCAAGGCAGGGATTAAATTCTGTTGCTGACAAACTGAAAAATATGTACCATAATAATGGTGAAGAAGAGGAAAAATACCTCTATTAGTAGCACAAACTTAAGGGAACAGAATATGGGGAAAGAAAACATTAAAATAGTAAAGAAACTGTTATTAAATATAACAAGCAGTGCTCTTTTTGCAGCAATTCTTTTTAATGCATTTATTATTTTAAGATTGCATAAAATAGTGACTTTTTTCCCTGTTCTGTTCTTGTTTGATTTTTGTTTACTAGTCGGATATCCGTTGTTTTTGCAGTATATATTAAAAAAGAAATGGTTTGAGTGTACGAAAAACGAATATCTTAAGATAAAATATATTATGCTTCCATTGATAATTATGGAATTAGCCGTTCTATTATGCTACCCTCATGAAACAGTCACAGCAATTGACTTTTTAGCGAAAAATATCAGCTAAGATAGGTAATGGTTACAAAACCTTGGCTCAACAATAGAGGAAAATAGAATGAGCAATATTAGTATAAAAAATATATACTCAAAAATAAAACCATTCATTTATTGTGTATGGCTTGCTTTTATAACATGGATTGTCATTTGGATATATCCGATGATGATAGGTACAAATACTCAAGGATCGAGTTGTGACCCATATTCATGGCAAGAGGGACAAATCTATCAATGGGTGTGGGGAGAACACC
>CAMVHF010000020.1 GCA_947167235.1 uncultured Alphaproteobacteria bacterium | reverse complement strand
ATAAGAAAACGCCCTGTTGCAGGGAGTTTTTTTATTTGTCAACGGAGACAAACACGTGACACGAGAAGGATCAAACTGGAAAGAAAGGCGTGAAGCTCATTAATTCAGGATAAGCTGTAAATACTTTCTCACCCTATCGGCCACCGTAACCGTTTGAACCGCTGCCGGTCGAAACATTATAAGAAGCGACAAATTCTTTGCGAGTGGAATAACTCAATTCTTTACCGTTATGGCTTAGCGATGCCTGACCTGCCGCAATTTCCAAAACCGTTCCGTCTGAAAATCTTATTTGTGCGTTATTTGCAATTTTGTTTTTCGATTGCCTTCAAACGCATATTCTAAAGTCTGCCATCTGCTGTTTTTATCGGTAGAGATATGGTGATGCCCAAGTACACAGGTATCATTCGGATGAATACGGCGCATTTTGCCTTTATCTTCATATTCCGTAACATGAAAATCTTTATCCGTTATGACTTTACCGTCAGACGTTTTAAATACATTCATACACTGACCGTTTAAGTACAGCTTGGACTGATCCGGAAAAATAACACGCTGTTTACATAAATCAATAAAAATACCATTCGGCAAACGACATGATACCACTTTGGTTCCGGCTGAAGAAATGCACATGCCGTTGGCATATTCATCAGCATGAGTTTTGGCATGTACAGCCGGCAACAACGGATTATTGTTTCTAACCTCTCCGTTTAGGCTGATTTCACGCGTTTGATAGTTTATGCGAACTTTAACGCCTTTCTTGGTAGAAGTTTCAAAAATATCTTTATCTACCATACGCCACACGGGCAAGTAGTCAAAAACCTTATTATCCAAAGCGCAAACGTCTTTAAGATATTGCGGCATAATTTCGTTAAGATGTCGACGCAACCCGATATCAAAATGGTTATGGCTTAAATCATTGCGCAGCTTACAATATTCAAGCCATTTTTTCTTTTCATCATAGGTCAACAGCTGTCCGCGGCTCACATATTCCCATGCTTCACTGCGATTGCAGTCTTTACCTTGTCCGAGACAATAACTCATCAGATGATTTTCTAAATTGTTTTGTAATTTAAAAAATTGAGCGCGCTGCATATAATCAAATTCCAAGCTGCGAAAATCCGGCTTATTAAAATCAATTTCATCAACGATTTGAACATTAGGGACGACTTTATGAATGTTGCGGATAATCGCTTTATGCTTATCCGAACCGAGCATATAATTGACCTCGATATATAATGTTTTTTGTGGATTTTCTTTACTCAAATCTTTAAGTTTTGCCACAAATTTATTGTTACTGAGCCCCTGCTCGCGAACAATATAATCCGGATGCGTATTGGATATCACCTTACGCAAGTCATCCAAAATCGCCACATACCCCTTATAGCGTTGAATAAGCGATTTTCCGCAAATTCGTTGATACGATTCCAATTGCTTGGCACGCATAGCGTTGTTTTTTTCGGTAGAACGTCTGCCGAATGAGCCGAGCGAATCCAACGAATCAAACTGATGGCGCATTAAATGGCGCAAATTGATATAGTCTTGCATAGCCAAAGCCGATGATATAAATCCGGCCTGCTCTGCTCTTTTCCAATAATCGTCCCCCTGACGCCCGCCGTATAATTGTCGGCAAACTTCTTGGGTTTTATCGGCAAATGAACCGAGCATTTCCAGAGCCAAATTTTCAAAATCCGCCATAGCTTCGGAAGCCCATATATTTTTTATTTCAGCCGGCAGTCCGCGCCCAAATTCCTGTTGATGCGATTCAAAATAATCCACCATATTCATCAATAATCGTAACTCGGTGTGCATCACACGATTTTCAAACAGATTTTTTATCGGAATATCTTTTTCGCTGCCGGTATATGTCACATTATATTTCCCGTCCAGCAGAATTTCGACATCACCGATTTTGGCATCTTTCGGATAAGCCAACAGATAGCGTTCCACCGGCGACGGCAATGACATATCCATACTGCTCATTTCATAACTGTCCGGAATAGATGTTAAATAAGGCAAAGACGAATCCATAGCCGTATTGGTATGGAACAAATTTAAATATGCGTAATCGCTGTTTCCGCGCGGTTTTGCATTAACCATATCGATGTAATGTTGTTTTTCAAAATCCGTCACACGGCTGAAATGCCACGGCATGTGGGCTGCTGCCTTACCGTACAGTTCCTTCATCAAAATACCGCTCATGTGGTTAACACCGCATACCTGCGCCATATATTCCAGACCGCGCACCAATTGCATATAGTCTTGGTATATCCCGAGCAAATTTTTCTTTTGCTTGGGTGTAAGCAAGGTATCGAATATGTTAATTCTTGTTGAGCTCATTTTTGATATCTGCCCCGATGGCAACGTAATCGGCAACGTATTCGTCTTTGGTCAGCCAACCTTTTTCGGCACCTTTGGTATTTTTAAACATATTGATAAAGTCATCTTCTTTAAGGCGTTCTTCCGAATTTATAGACATATTATAGGTGACAAATTCATCCTGTGTTACTTTACCGTCCTGATTCGCATCCATTTCGGCAAAAATCAGAGTGCCGATTTCGGCATCATCTTCATCCATATTTTCAAAAATTTTGCTTTGGTTGGCGACATATTCTTCCATTGTCAAGCATGCCGGATTTGCCTTTTTCTCACGAGTATATAAAGACAAATAAGCCTCACGCGATAAAATTATTTTTTCATTCTCCGGTGTTTCCGCTTCCTCTTGTTTAATTTCCTGCGTGGCCATGTGATAATCGGCATATTCGTCTTTTGTTACGCAATTATCATGGTTTTTATCCATTTGCATATAATCTTCTTTAGCCATGGACGAGGTAACGCTCTGCATAAAATTGCTGGCCAACTCGTTTTCATCCATCGCATTTACTTTTTCTACGGTTTCTTGCATTTTTTGCATAGCTTCTTCAAGCATTTTCATACTTTCTTCCATCGGCGGGACATCGGCCAAATTATAAACGCCGTCACCGTTGCGATCCATTTTTTTGAATTGCAGTTTGAGCATAAATACCTGCATCAGCTTACCGAATTCATTTATTTCATCACCGCGCAGCATATCGTCTTTATCCAAGTCCGCTTGTTTAAAATATTCTTTTATTTTATCGGCAGTTTCTTTCTTTTCATCTTCGGTTAAACGATCGACCATTTCCGTGCCTTTAACCATTTCTTCCATTTCGGTTGCTGAAATTGCCTTATCGAGATTAACGTCCAAAAGTTCCAGCCGGTCTAGCATATCTTGCTGTAAACGTTTATCATTCTCGGCCTGTTCCAAAAAGAAATCTTCTGTCATGCCGTCCGGAACCTGAGCCCGTACTTCAACAGTTTGTAATATAGCCAATACGGCTAATAAAAGCATATTTCTCATCTGATTGCTCCGCTTTTGTTGAAAACAAGTTGCATTATATACATATAATGGCACAAATGCAAGCCGATTCAACAGTGTATATTTTGCATTTTTTATTTAAATATTAACCACTCGGATTTATTGTATAAAAAACAATATTTAGAAGGAGAAAAATATGAAAAAACTGATTTTATCCTGTTTTGCCGCTCTCTTGATGGCATTTCAGGCTCAAGCCGAAACACCGGATGCCGATAACATTATTGTACTGCAACTGAAAGACGGACCGGTCAAAATTCAATTGTTTCCGGACAAAGCGCCGAACCACGTTGCCCGTATTAAAGAGCTGGTTCGCCAAGGATTTTATGACGGTTTAAAATTCCACCGCGTTATTGACGGTTTTATGGCTCAAACCGGTGATCCGAAGGGTAACGGAACCGGCGGAAGCGGTCAAAAACTCAAAGCCGAATTTAATGACTTACACCACGGCCGCGGTGCGGTTTCGATGGCCAGAGCTCAAGATCCGAATTCTGCCGACAGTCAATTTTTCATCTGTTTTGCCGATTCCGGTTTCTTAGATGGTCAATACACCGTTTGGGGACAAGTTATCGAAGGTATGGAATTCGTTGATAAAATCAAACGCGGTAATCCGGTTACCAACGGTACCGTAACAGATCCGGATATTATTGTTTCAATGAAAGTTTTATCCGACACTCAAAAATAACAGTTGATGACAAAATTAAAAAAAATAAAGCCGTCTTTTGAAGACGGCTTTATTTTTTTACGGAATAAACTTAGGCTTCTGACAATTTTTCGGCAATGCAGTCGATGAATTCTCCGACTGTGGCTATGGCCGATAAACTGCCATCATATTCTAAATCTATACAGGCTCCATACCGTTCTTGTATCTCGCTTTCGATATCAATACAAATATTGAACATTTCAAGAGAATCCAGTTCCAGATCTTCTTGGAGCATATCTTCATCGGAGATATCGTCTACATCGGTCGTATTCCGTATAGTATTCAGAACTATTGCTTTTATTTCATCTCTGGCGAGTAACATAAAACGGTATCATATTTTAAACGTCTGAGACGTTATTATTGCTCAAAAACCGCCAATCGGCCATCCTTACGCTTTCTGCGCTGAGCGTCACGGGTACGCTGATACTCGGTAGGCTGACGATGTTTTTTGTTCTCACCTTTTTTCTTTTTCTCGTCTTTACGACGTTCTTTACCTTTGTTTGCCATAAAAATTTTAGTTTAAATGAATAAATAATGTTAACTAACACAATGATTTCGAATTGTGTCCACATATATCACTTTTCAAAATTTTGTCAACAAGATTATTAAAATTTATTTTTGTTCTTCTTCATATGCTTTTAAGGCACGGCGCTCAAACCACTTAGCTATTTTCAAAAAGCGGAAATAAGCGTAGGTGGTAGCCATCCAAAATCCGCAAGTCCCATACATACAATAGCGTTTTCTGAAGTAGTAAATAAAGAATTGACGCGGAAATTCGGTATAAAGGCGCAATTTTGTATAGTATCTGCCCTGCTCGATTGCCGTATTAACAAGCTCGTCGGTATACATATTGAGCTTAAACCAAATTTGTGTCAGCGAAACATAAGAGTAATGATATATTATGTTTTTAAGCTGTTCGATTTTGGTGCCTTCCGGATAAACCACTCTGTCATTGGTCAAATCATCCGGCATATTGCATTTTTTACGATTGTACAAAAGTACGTTATTATATGACTTAGCCAAAAAACGAGGTTTTTTATCACCCGGCATCAAATCACGAATCTTGATAAAATAACCGTCTGCTTGAGGATCCTCCATCTTTTCTTTGATTTCGGCAATCAACTCCGGTGACAAAACCTCATCGGCATCTAAAGATAACACCCAATCATTATGACACAGTTCTTGTCCGTAATGTTTTTGCGATGAAATATTTTTCCACTTATGGAACAAAAACGTGGCGCCGTATTTTTCGGCGATTTCTTGCGTTTTATCGGTACTTCCGCTATCAATAACAAAAATTTCGTCAGCAACACTCTGCAGTGCTTGAAGTGTTTTACCCAAACGTTTTTCTTCATTAAGTGTTACTATATATGCCGATATTTTAACCATTTTCAATAAGTCCCCTTTCATCAGATTAAAATTTATGTTTTTTTGGGCTTTTATGCAATAAAAAAAACGCCTTATCAACAGATAAGGCGTTTTGGCAATTATTTTAAGCTTAAAATTCGTTTAAAACTTCGGCACTTTCGTGTGCATTATCCAAGCTGACCATAGCAATGGTGTTATAGCCGCCGTCTACGTGTAAAACTTCACCCGTTATAGCCGAACCTAAGTCCGAAAGAAGGCTTAAAGCCACATTACCGACTTCATTTTGGGTAACATTGCGGCGCAAAGGTGCATTCAATTCATTCCAACGCAAAATTGTACGGAAATCACCGATACCCGATGCGGCTAAAGTTTTAATCGGGCCTGAAGAAATAGCATTAACACGAATCCCCTGCTTGCCCATATCAACAGCGGCATAACGAACCGAAGCTTCCAAAGCGGCTTTGGCAACCCCCATAATATTGTAGTTCGGCAAAACGCGTTCCGAACCCAAATAAGTCAAAGTCACAATTGAACCGTTTTCGTTCATAATCGGCGAAGCGCAACGGCAGGCTTCCAAAAACGAATAGCATGAAATATGCATTGTATTCAGGAAATTATCCAAAGTTGTATCAATTGTGCGCCCTCTTAACTGATCTTTATCGGAAAAAGCAATGGCGTGGACGACAAAGTCGATTTTTCCCCATTTTTCACCCAATTCCTTAAAGCAAGCTTCAACCGAAGCGGAATCGGTAACATCACATTTAATCAAAAGCGGATTTGTCAGCTGTTCGGCCAAAGGTTTTACTCTTTTTTCAAGCATTTCGTTTTGATATGAAATTGCGATTTGAGCACCGTGTTCATTCAATGCCTGAGCAATACCCCATGCAATTGATTTATCATTTGCCAAACCCATAATCAGACCTTTTTTGCCGGCCATTAGTCTCTCTGCAGCCATATTTATTTTCCTTTACTTTAAAATTTACTGGACTACTCCGTATTTCGGAAGTATGTTACTTGTACATATACAAATTTATTTTATTTGTAAATCTTTTTTTGAAAGTTTTGAAATGGTACAGTGGCAAAATATCAGTGATGTTAAGAAATTTATGCGTTTATTGTGGCGATGTTTATATACCCGTGTGCAGGAAACAATGGTGTTCAGCGTGGCATCTGCTTTAAGCTACACCACATTGCTGGCGGTTGTTCCGCTCTTTGCCATAGCCTTATCGATTTTTGCGGCATTTCCGATGTATGATGATATCCGTATGCAGGTGCAAAACTTTTTAATTCATTATTTCGTGCCGAACTTCGGTGAAAATGTTGAGCAATATATGCAAGAATTTATCGGTGCCACCGCGCAACTGACCTCTATGGGAGTGATTGGATTGGCTGTGACGGCAATTTTGCTGCTGTATACTATTGAAAACAGCTTTAATTTTATCTTTAAAGTCAAAAAGCATCGCCGACTGTCGACCAAAATCACCATGTATTGGACCATTATTACGCTTTGTCCTTTATTGCTCGGCGCCGCGTTTTCACTTAAAGGATATTTGCTGACATTGCAATATTTTAAACCGGATCATATTGTCGGTTACACGGCATTCACGACGATAATTTTACCGAATTTATTTACATTTGCGGTTTTATTGCTGTCATACCTTATTATTCCGAACAAAAAAATACGACTTTCCAGTGCACTTTGGGGCGCGGCAATTGCTTTTGTGTGCATGATTATTTTGCGGATCGGATTTGGTTATTTTCTTTCAATGAACATCACATACAAAACACTTTACGGCGCTTTGGCTACCATACCGATTATGCTGGTATGGATGTATTCATGGTGGGCTGTTGTGCTATCCGGAGCCGTTATTACCGCCACGCTGGAAGATTTTAAGGGTAAACGGCGAATCTGGCGGAATAAATCATCTGCCGCCAAATCAGAGAAATCAGCGTAAATATGCTTTTTGTTTCAGCATGTTATTGATCACATCGGTATAGGCGGCAACAAACTCTTTATCGATGCAGTATAAATCAAATAATGCGTATAATTTTTCCGGCACCTTTAATTTTTCGCAAAAATCGATTGAAGCCCGATAATTGGTATCGGCAAACCATGATAAATATGTCACAGCCGAAGCGGCACGGTTCACACGGTATTCGCGTTTGACCAATACACCGTTTAAGGCCTCCTGTTTCGCTGCCTCCGGAACATAACCTTCATTTTCTTTTACTTCACCCAAAAACAGATAACGTATATCTTCTTCACTGGCCAACATGTGTAAATTAGCGATTTTATCTGCATCACGAATAATAAAGCAGATTTTTTCGACCTCATTACGCAAAGCTTCATTTGTTATATTTTTATAAGCCGGATCATTATACAAGTCTTCGATCATGTGCCCATGATGTTTGATCGGCAACCATATCCGAATGTCGGTATACGGCAACATATTCTTCAGCAATTCTCCGCCGGCCTCACCATGGTCATAACTTTTATCCCCGCGATATAAATGAACAATTTCGGTAAAACGGCACACGTCGTGCAGCAACACGGCGGTCTTTACTAACTCGATAAAAGCGGCAGGTCTGTTTTCAAGCCACGCAATGTGGCGCACCAAATAGTTACCGGCACCGGCAACCTGCATCGAATGACGCCATTTTTCTTTGGCAAACCCCACACAATAAGGATAGTCAGAGACGGCTTCTAAGCACGTTTCATATTGATTTTTAAGCAATTTATAAGCTTCTTCTAACATTTTACCTCTCCGTATGGATTCTTCATAACACAGCTAATCTAAAAAGCTATTAACATTTTTCAGTCATAAACAAAAAAATGCTTGCAATCAGAACAAAAATAGAACAATATACATTTCAGCGGATAAAAAGATTCTTTGTTTGAATTTTTAGATAAAATGCCCGATAAATGAATAAAGTAACTTTAATAAGGATAAAAATATGGAAAAAGATAAAGCGTTAGAAGCAGCCTTAAGCCAGATTGAACGGGCTTTCGGCAAGGGCTCGATTATGCGGCTCGGTCAGAGTACGAATATTGATATCGAAGCGGTTTCGACCGGCTCTCTCGGTATTGATATCGCGCTTGGAATCGGCGGTATGCCTAAAGGTCGTATTGTTGAAATCTATGGTCCGGAAAGTTCCGGTAAAACCACATTAGCCTTGAGCGTTATTGCTCAATCGCAGAAAAAAGGCGGCACCTGTGCTTTTATTGATGCCGAACACGCTCTGGATCCGTCTTATGCCAAAAAAATCGGTGTTGATGTCGAAAACTTGTTGATTTCGCAACCGGATTCCGGCGAACAGGCTCTTGAAATTGCCGACACATTGGTTCGCTCCGGAGCTATCGACGTTATGGTTGTCGACTCGGTTGCAGCTTTGGTTCCGAAGGCGGAACTTGAAGGCGAGATGGGCGACTCGCACATGGGGTTACAGGCTCGTTTAATGAGTCAGGCTTTACGTAAATTGACTTCTACGGTTGCTCGTTCCAATACACTTATTATCTTTATTAACCAAATCCGTATGAAAATCGGCGTTATGTTCGGTAATCCGGAAACAACAACTGGCGGTAATGCTCTTAAATTCTATGCTTCGGTTCGTATGGATATTCGCCGAATCGGTGCCATTAAAGATAAAGAAGATGTTATCGGCTCGCAAACCCGCGTTAAAATCGTTAAAAACAAAGTTGCTCCGCCGTTTAAAACCGTTGATTTTGATATTATGTACGGTGAAGGTATTTCCAAAACCGGCGAATTGGTTGATTTAGGTGTTAAATCGGGTATTATCGACAAAGCCGGTGCTTGGTTCTCGTACAACGGTGAAAAAATCGGTCAAGGCCGCGAAAATGCCAAGAATTTCTTGAAAGAGAATCCGGCAATTGCCGATGAAATCGAAAATAAAATCCGCGCCGATGCCGGTCATCTGACAACCGAAATGATTACCGATGATTCCGAATCGGATACAATGGAAGATTAATTAATCCATGACAATTTAATCAACTCCGCCGCGAAAATCGGCGGAGTTTGTTTTTATACTTTATTTTAATCTATAAAAATATATAATAAGGTTACCGACCGACTAATGGAGTTTTTGATGTATAACTTTTATAATCCCCTCGAACTGACAGAAGAACAAAAACTGGTTTATATCCGTTTGTTAATCTATTTAACAAAATCGGATAGTGATGTTGATGTTATGGAAAAACAGTTTATTAAAAACATGATTCTGCGCTTTCAACTGCCTCTGACAACACTGCAAAATCTGTCTTATCCTCACAGTATCGATGATTTATACGATGTCCTTATGCCTATGCATAATCGCAAAATAGCTATTGATTTACTCCACTGTTTAAGGTTTTCGGCAGCGATTGACCACGATATTAATGAAAATGAAATTAAAATACTCAACAACATAGCGCGTATTTTAGAAATCGATGATGATACGATGTTGGTCATCAATAACTTTGTTTTTGACGAGTTAATGTTCTTAAAACAGGCTTGTATTGCGTTAGAAGCCGATGAAGTTCGTTGCTGATAATTTCATAACCGTGACTATTTTTTCTCAATACTCAACAGCGGAATAAATCCGAATAATTTATATGATACGACTTTCTTCCGACATATCGGTTGTTCTGTTGGTTTCCTGAATTTTTCTCTGACAATATCCGCAAATTTTGTTTGTTGCATAATTTCGTGAAAATCAGCTGAGCATGCACATTCGGCCTTCCATGGTTTTTGCGCCGTATAATGGATAATCAGCGGTTTAACTTCTTGACGCTCCGGATGTTTTGCTTTCAATAAATAGAAGAAATCCGGCATAAAATTGTAGCGATAGTCCAAAACCTTAAATTTACCGTCAAATAAGATATTAAAGACATCTTGGTCAGCCGTACTCAACTTATCAAATAATTTAACGGCTAAACTGACCAATTTTTCGACGCTGTTGGCCTTGATAAGTTTCTGGATATCGAGCAATAAAACACCTGAGTTAAAATATTGATCGCCGCCTTTATATTTCGGCCAAATATCAGTTTTCAAATTTGTATAATTGCCGACATAAAAATCTTCCAGTACGGCACCGATTGCATATTTACCCAGCGGTTGGTTATAAAGTTCGGCAATATCATCTTTGATAATTACATCCACATCCATATATATGGCTTTACCTAATTTGGGTGTTAATTTCGGTATAAAAAAGCGTGAAAACGCATTTAATGAATAATGCCTTAAATTTGGAAAACGCGATAATTCAAATTTAGTCATATCCAAATATTTAATTGTCTTATGTTTAAACTTTTTCAAGCTCGCTTCTATCAGTTTTTTACTTTTTCGGCAGATACCTCCGTCCATCACATAAAAATCTATCTGAGATTGCGTATGCAACAGTATGGAATACATTGTTGTACACAAAAAGGGGGCATAATTATCATCGCTGGCTAAAAATATAGGAATTGTTTTATCTGACATCATTCGGTACCTTTTATACGGTTATTGTTTTTCTGCTGACTTTCATGACTATAATGCCTAAGACATAATATTTCGTCGTGATTTTATTTTCAAATCGGCGACGTTTAAATACGGGTAGTCCCAAAGCCGTCCATGTTTTTCTGCCGCCGCGGGTTGACCAACCGTAAATAGGTAAAATACCGAATAACTTAATTGTTTTTGAGTGTGTTGCAATCGTATCTTTGCTCATTATATCCTCATTATGTAATCGTATGTTCTGTATTAACTATCTGATATATTGTTCCGTTGTCAAGAAAATTAAAAAAACCGCCCGAAGGCGGTCTTTTTTTTACTATTAAGCCGATTTCTTCACTTTAGCTTTAACCAATTTAGGTGCGGCTTTACCGGTAACGACCTTTTCATCAATGATGATTTCGGCAACATCTTTTTTATCCGGCAGTTCGTACATCCATTCCATCAAAATTTCTTCCATAATGGCTCTTAAACCGCGCGCACCGGTTTTACGCTCGATCGCCAATTTGGCAACCGCATGTAAAGCATCTTCGGTAATTGTTAACTTGACATTATCCATGCCGAACAGTGACGAATACTGGCTGACAAGCGCATTTTTAGGTTCTGTCAAAACTTTAATCAAAGCATTTTCATCTAAATCGTCCAGAGTGGCAATAACCGGAACACGACCGGTAAATTCCGGAATCAAACCGTATTTGATTAAATCTTCCGGACGAACTTCTTTTAAGATCTGACCGACAGTTTTTTCATCTTTCTCGACTTTGGCACCGAAACCGATGGAATTGCTGCTCTCGCTGCCATGCTTTTCAACAATCTTTTCCAAACCGGCAAAAGCACCGCCGCAAATAAACAGAATGTTTTTGGTATCAACGTGCAAAAATTCCTGTTGCGGATGTTTACGCCCGCCCTGCGGCGGAACATTGGCAACCGTACCTTCAACGATTTTGAGCAAGGCCTGCTGAACGCCCTCACCCGAAACATCACGGGTAATCGACGGACCGTCACCTTTGCGCGAAATTTTATCGATTTCATCAATATAGATGATACCGCGCTGTGCTTTTTCAATATCATAATTGGCATTTTGAACCAATTTCAAAATGATATTTTCAACATCTTCACCGACATAGCCGGCTTCTGTCAAAGTCGTCGCATCGGCAATTGCAAACGGCACATTCAAAATCTTAGCTAAAGTCTGCGCAAGCAAGGTTTTACCGCAACCGGTCGAACCGATTAAAATCACGTTGGATTTAGTGATATCAACTTCATCTTTTTTAGGATTATTCAAGCGTTTATAGTGATTGTAAACGGCAACGGCCAATACTTTCTTTGCGTAATCCTGACCGATAACGTATTCATCCAAAAACTGTTTGATTTTAGAAGGTGTCGGCAAATCTTCACCGAGCGGCATTTCATCTTGCGATTTTGCCTCACCGTTGACCAACGGATCTTCTTCCATAATGGTATGGCAGACGTCAATACACTCGTTACAAATGTAAACACCGCGTCCGGCAACTAATTTTTTGACTTCTTTCTGGCTTTTGCCGCAGAAAGAACAATGCAATATATCATCACTGTCTTTATCGCTCATTTTCCACCTACTTTATATCATTACGACTGCTGATAATATGGTCAATCAAACCGAATTCCAAAGCTTCTTCCGGTGTCATGAAATTATCACGATCCATCGCTTTTTCAATAACCGATAATTTTTGACCGGTATTTTTGGCATAAATTGCGTTCAAACGTTTACGCAAATCCAAAATCAATTTAGCCTGAATTTCAATATCGGCGGCCTGACCTTTAGCTCCGCCCGACGGCTGATGAATCATAATTTGCGAATTAGGCAGCGAATAGCGTTTGCCTTTCGTACCGCCGGCCAATAAAAACGAACCCATCGAACATGCCTGACCGACGCAAATGGTTGCCACATCACACGAAATATATTGCATGGTATCATACATCGCCATGCCTGAAGTCACAACACCGCCCGGCGAATTGATGTAAAGCGAAATATCTTTCTTCGGATTTTCGGCTTCCAAAAACAGCAACTGTGCGCACACAAGCGACGAAACCGTATCATCGACTTCACCGGTTAAGAAAATAATTCTCTCTTTGAGTAAGCGTGAAAAAATATCAAACTGACGTTCACCCTTCGGTGTCTGTTCAATAACCATCGGCACCAAAGAATCGGTAATTAATTCGGATTGTTTAATCATGGATTTTCCTTATCTTAATATTAAGCTTTTTCTATTAAAAGCCATTTTATTTAATATTTTCTAAAGATGTAAGAATTTTTAGTGATAATTACAAGCTTTGCTTATTGACAAAATATACAAAACATTTTATAATCGTCACAACACAACAATTATTTATAAACCCTATTAATTTCTTTCACAATTATGAATATCAAGAGAATTTACATTACGGAGTTTCGCAAAGAATGGGATAAGGCTTATGACAACTGGTACGGCAAGTTCCGTCTCCGTGCCAAGGAGCCTATGCGCGAGTATAACAGCGGTTACGGTATCGTATGCTTTGACCCGCGCGAGCTTTTCTGGTGCCACATCTGGAACGGAGAGCATTGCGTTTTCGGCGCCATGGAACTTATCCCCGGTGTAACAATCGTCAGCGGTACCAACAGCTCACCGATGTTCTTTACCCCGAAACAAGTGGTTGAGAACTTCGTGTTCGACGATGCCGATCCGTTTACCAGTCGATATGTGCCCGCACACTCACCGTACTGGAATGCTCTGCACGACATCAAGGAAAAAATCAAGGCCAACGCCCTGATCTACCCGCAGACCGATGCGTTGTACAAAGAGTAATTTTTCTCGTCTGATAATAAATACCCCCTGCTTTACATCCGTAAAACAGGGGGTATTTGTATAATAATTCCGGCTTATTATAATTTGCCGTGTGTTTCTTGCGCATACTTACGATAATCTTCGTAATAACCGCGCAAACTTTCTTTAACCATATAGTTGACCGTTCCTTTCGGATACTCGCCTTTAGCATTGATTTTTCCGGCTTTTTTACCGGTCAAAATTTCAATACCGTCGTCAACCGTATCAATGGCATAAATGGCAAACTTACCATCTTCGACGGCTTGAACAATGTCTGAACGCAACATCAAATCGGCTACATTGGTACGCGGAATGACAACACCTTGTTTACCGGTTAATCCTTCGTGATTGCAAACATCAAAGAAGCCTTCGATTTTTTCGTTAACCCCGCCGATCGGTTGGATTTCTCCGAACTGGTTAATCGAACCGGTTACCCCGAAACTTTGTTTTATCGGCAAACCGGTAATCGCCGAAATCATACAATAGTACTCGGTTGAAGAGGCACTGTCGCCGTCTACGCCGCCATAAGATTGTTCAAACACTATGGAGGCTGACAATGACAACGGCGAATGTTTGGCAAAACGGTTAGAAATAAGTGATTTCAAAATCAAAACGCCTTTAGTGTGTATCGGGCCGCTTAATTTAATCTCGCGCTCAATATCCACAAAATCACCGGTTCCCATACGAACCTGAGTAGTGATACGCGACGGCTTACCGAATGAATAGCTGGAAAAATCATAGACAACCAAGCCGTTGATTTGACCGACGCGTTCGCCTTTGACATCCATCAAAATCGTGCCTTTTTCAATTTCTTCAAGCATCGATTTTTTGATGCGGTCCGAACGGTAAATTTGCGCATCGATAGCTTGTTCAATATGGTTTTTACCGATTTGTTTGGCATTGGATTTACGCGCCCAATAATCGGCCTCACGCAACAAATCGCCTATCGAAGAAATATGCGCCGTCAATTTTGCCGAATTACCGGCAAGTCTTGAAGCATATTCAATCACACGAGCCACCGCCTGACGATTTAATGAACGCAAACCTTTTTTCTGTGATAATGAACCGATTAACTTGGCATATTCAACCTCGTTTTCATCGTTACGATCCATTATGGTACCGAAATCAGCTTCGACTTTAAAGAAATCTCTGAAATCAGGATCACGTTCGCATAACAAATCATAAATTTCGAAATCGCCGGTTAAAACGACTTTAACATCCAAAGGAATCGGTTCCGGATCCAAAGAAATCGTTGTAAAGCTGGTTTCTTCGCTCGGTGCTTCGATTTTGATTTTTTTGGAGCCGATGGCACGCTTGAGCGAATCCCAAGCAAACGGTTGTTCCAAAACCTTACGGGCATCAAGGAGCAAAAATCCGCCGTTGGCGCAGTGCAGTGCACCGGCTTTAATCAATGTAAAGTCTGTTAATAACGCACCGTATTGTTGAATTCTTTCGACTTTGCCGACCAAATTTCCTTGTGTCGGATGATCTACCTGAATAATCGGAGCTCCCGAATTCGGGGTATTTTTAACGATAACATTGACTTTCAATTTATCAAATTTATCCTCTTCCGGCTGTTTCATCTTGCTTAACAGATTTTGAATCGGATCATTTTCATCGCCGCCCATCGGTTGTTTTTCTTTATCTTCAGGAACAAACTCATCTATATTATTCAAAATATGTTCTTGTACCGACTTTAAGAATTTGGTTGCACCGGCAAATGATTTATACTTTTTGCGCAATTCATCAATCGGATCTTTAACGGCAGATTTCACAAATTTTTCACGCACGGAATCGATTTCTCTTTTTTGTTTTTCTTCCCAATGCGGCAAGTCTTGTGTGGCATTTTCGATTTCTTCCTGCATAGCATTCAAATCGTCCATAACCAGTTTCTTTTCATCTTCCGGTAATTGATCAAAAGCATCCGGACTTAAAACCTCACCGTCTTTCATCGGTGCAACGACAAGTCCCATTTGCATGTGCAACAAAGATACGCGTTTGCCTTTAGCTTTTTTTTGCAGCACACTGATATATTCTTCTTTTTTGGTTTTATATTTTTGGCGGACGATATTGATTGCCGCTTTATACTCTTCCGATTCGATAAGCGCCGGTAATGTCGTCGAAAATTCTTCGATTAAATCATCGACATCCTTGGCAAAATTTGTGGCTTCACCGGCCGGAAAACGAATGGCTATCGGTTTATACGGCTCATCAAAATTGTAGACATAAGCCCAATCATCCGGTGTTTTTCGATTTTTGGCCTCTTTTTCCAAAATTCTTTTAACAAGGCTCGTTTTTCCGGTTCCTTCCGGTCCCAAGCAAAACAGATTATACCCGCGCGAACGAATATGAATACCCAATTCCACCGCGCTGATGGCACGATCTTGACCGAGAGCCGATAAGCGTTCTTCCAATTCGGCCGTTGTCGTAAAATCAAATTTAGCCGGATCACATTTACGATAAAGTTGGTTAGAAGTTAATTTTGTAATAGCCATTTTAAAAATACCCTGTATAATTAATCGATGTAGATAATATATATGTCAAAATGCTAATATAATGTAAATGTCGATAAAATATTTTGAATATATCGTTGTTATTGTATCGGGATGTCTGCTCTTTATTCCGATTTTGTTGTGGCACCTCAATATCAGATTGCGTTACTTGCAAAAACTGACACGCATTAACGTCTTAAAACGTCAGCAATTAAATGAAAAAAATGTTTTATTTTCATCTGATATCTTAAACTTTGCGATCCGAAAATTATATTTTTCAAGACAGGCTTCTGCCCGTCTGGCGTTGGTTTTTGCCATCGGCGGGCGCATTGCCAAAGCTGCCGATTTTTTTGCCGAATCTCAGCCGATGTTGGCTTTGCTTTTGCGCGCACATGAGAATGCCGAGCCTGTTTACAAAAAAATAGTCCGACAGAAAAAATTATGGCTCAATTCTCCGCAATACGGCATATATTTGCCGATTTTGGCACATCTTTTATTTGATCATAAAACGTTAATGCAGAACATCAATAAATTTGATGCCAAATCAATCGGAAAATACGACCGTAAAATCGCGGCATATTATCATTATATCGCAGCTTGCGCTCATTTATTTGACGGTAATATGTTGTCGGCCTCGCAAAGTGCTTCGAGCGCTTTAAAAGCTTTTCAAAAATTCAAATATTCAGCCGAAGAAGCGGCAACTTATTTATTGCTTGCCGAAATATATCGTATAAGCTGCGTTAATGATATTGCCCACACAATGCTCGAAGCGGCCTTAAAAATTTATAAAGCTCAAAACTTAAAATTGTTGTATGCCAAAACCGTTGCGGCATGGGGTATGTTATTGTTATTCGAAAACCGCCACGATGAGGCCGAGCAAAAATATATACAGGCGCTGAGTTTATCTCCGACACAAACCCTAAAAGCCGATGTTTGCAACCAGCTTTCTTTATTTTACATCGTTCGAAATAATCTTAATAAAGCACTTGATTTTGCCCGACGCGCTTTTGATATTAATACAACGTTCAAAAACCGTTTTGGTGAGGCATTCAGTAACCAACTTCTCGGACAAATCGCTTTTCAAAAAAAGCAATATACGAAATCGCGCCAACATCTGAAATATGCCGCCGATTTATATTTTAAACAAAACAATTTTTCAGCTTATGCAGAGTGTTTGTATTTGATATCCGAATCGCATTACAAGCAAAGTCAATACGCCGGAGCCGAAAAATTATTGCGACAAATTCTGGATATCAAACAGCAGCAAAATATTAATTTCCATGCGGCAAATGCGTACAGTCTGCTCGGTCTTATTTATTTGCAAACCGGCGATTATCAACGCGCCAAAGTTTTGTTCCAGCAATCTCTTCACTTGGAACAAAATCATGAGCGTTGCGAAGGATTGCTTGTCGACTATGCCAATTTGGCCTTAATTGATGAACTTTGCGGCAATATATCGGCCGCTCAGAGTAATTTGCAAATTGCTCTCGAGTATGCTAAAAAAACTGAAAACAATGACTTAATCCGCCTTATTGAAAATAAGCTCAAACCTTTGACATAATGCTTTACTTTTATATACGAATTGTATAAAGTCAAAAAAGAAATCATGATTAAATCCAACAAGTCGGATATTGTGCTTTTGGGTTGTATGCTGGGGAGAATAAACGGTTTGTCGAACGATTTGGCTACACAGAATACTGTTGCTGAAATTGCGACGCGTTATGAAAAGATTCACAATTCGGTTGTGGACGAGTTTGGTATACACGGTATTTATATGCTGGCGTTGTTGGCGCTGTTTATTTTTACGATTTTAATTATCCATATCAAATCCGCTATTGACACATTTAAAGAAGGTTCCGGACAAACGGATAGAAATTATGTGCCGCCCAAGCAATTGCTGCTTGAAGCCCCCGATACACAGCAATCCTTTGATGAACAGCAATATAGTGAAGATGAAAACATTATTGAAGACGATGAACAAACCTTATCTCCCGATGAAGAACTTTCAAAATCTTTGGTTGAAGTTTCCAGTGTTTCCGACGATATCTTAAATATTCAGGCTGATTACGCCAAACTCAAAATGAAAATGGGTAATCATGCCCGCCAAAATAAGCAGTCTTTATCTTATCTGAAGCAGCGATATGAACAACAATTGGCCGATATTCATAAAGAAGAGCAATTACAACAAAACCTTAATGATGAGCAAAGAAAGAAAAAAGATATTCATGATCTGGTAAGTATGATTTTGAATTTGCTCGGGCGAAAAGTCAGTGCTTCCAAAACCGTTCAGGCTATTTTCTTTTATAATCAGGAAAGATATTCCGAGCAGGATATTATGCAACTGGTACAGACAATCCGTGATTTTATCGGTTTATGTAATGCCGGTCACTTTGATTTGCTGCCTAATCGCGAAAATCTGCCTACAAACAAAGAAGCGGTCTATGCTTGGGCACACGGTGATACCACACCTTGTTTGTCTCTATTGCAATCTTATCTGAATGTATTGATGGAACAAAGTGCTCATGAGCAGGGATTAATCAAAGACATGACATACGCTCAGGCCGCAAATTGCGCCTGCATTATGGGCAATATTGCCCGTCTGACGGATATGGATTTGGCACATAACTCCTTTGAACTGGCTACCGAGCTTTCGCCGCGCAGCACTTGTGCGTGGAGTAATTTGGCCGATATTTATGCCGCTGAAGACAATAAAGAACGAGCTTTGATTGCTTATCAAACCGTTTTGGATTTGGGTGATAATATTATGTATGCTTGGCAGCTTGCCAATGCTCAAAACAATATGGCTGATTATTATGAAAAGTTGGGCGTCGAAGCCAAAGCTCGGGAGCTGCGACAGAATTGCTATGACTTTTATAAGGATTACGGTATCCGAATGCCGCTTTCGACCGCGGAAACAGCCGCTTTTGCGCTGATTTACAGCCAAAAGGATAATAATCTCGACAGTTCATTAGATAATTTAATATCTGCCGAGACAAGTTTTATGAGGTAATTTTTATGGCACAACCCGTTGAAACAGCTTGAAGAAACCTATTTTTTATGATAGCTGTTGTTATATGTTGATTATACTGGAGAATGTATTATGAATAAAAGTAAATTAATTACCATTGTCGTATTGGCTGTTTTAGGCATTATTGCCATCAAGTTGGATATAAAGCCGGATATTGACAGTCGTTCTTTGTATGAATCGGTTGAAACAACCGAAAAACCTATGTTGGTCAAACATAAAGACGGGGTAGAAAAAAACTTTTATTCTAACGGTAATCTTCGAACCGAAACACCTTATGTCAACGGTGTGCGAAACGGTATCGTTAAAAATTATTATTCCGACGGTTCCATTAAATCCGAGCTGACCTATGTTGATGATAAGCAGGAAGGTCCGACGAAAACATATTACAAAAACGGTAAAATCGAAAAAATCTATACTTACGCCAATGACATGCTTAACGGTCCGGCCAAAGCCTATGATGAAGAAGGAAATTTGGTAACCGAAACCGAATTTAAAAACAATGTTCAGTATGATAAAGAAATCGGTTATTATCCGAGCGGTAAACCAAGCTATATTTTCTATCTTGATGCCAACGGTTTGATGACCGGTAAAATGAAAGAATTTTACGAAAACGGTAATATCGCTACCGAAACATCCTTTATCGCCGGTAAAGAAGAAGGTATCAAAAAAGAATTTTATGAAAATAAAAAAATCAGAAGTACTGCTACATTCCACGAAGGTATGCTTGAGGGTGAAGCCCTTGTTTATGATAAAGACGGTAACGTTGTGACACAACTTAACTATGCCAAAGATAAATTGGAAGGTAAATCTTTTGCTTATTATCCGGATAAAAGTGTAAAAGAAGAA
>CAMVHF010000019.1 GCA_947167235.1 uncultured Alphaproteobacteria bacterium | reverse complement strand
AACATTTAATCAATGCGTTTCTGCTTGCCTTGTGCTTTGCCTTTATTGCGTATGCCGTCAATCTGGTGGCAATTTTAGAGCATCTTTCCGGCGAACACTATCGCCAAGAACCGACATTAGGCGGTTTTTTGACCGTATTTTATGCTTGGATTATTGTATTCGGAACATTCACAGTGTTTGGCTGGCTCAGCGGTTTAATTGAGGCTTTCGGTGCTTTCTTCAAAAAACTCGCGGAAATTGAAGAGCAGCGTAAAGCAAGCCAAAAGAAAAAACACAACGTTAAATAAACGTTTTGAAAAAATCTGATTCTTAATCAAAACGCCTGAATTTAAAAGTTCAGGCGTTTCGGTTTATTTAGCATCTTTTTCTTTGACCGGATAATCTTGCGCATGGAAAAATTGTTTGCGTTCTTTGCGGCTCATTGACCAGATATTACCTAATCCGTTTATCGGCTGAACCTCATATTTTGAACTAAAGTTAAAATCGCGCGAAAAGAAAATCGATGTCGTTTTGGTATAATTATTCATCGGGCAAAAACCATAGAAATCTACTTGTAGCAAATTCGCGTCTTTCAGAGCTTTCACGGCATTAAAATATTCCAAACTGGTATTAATTCGATCGCTGTCATCCAAAATAACCATACCACCGGCTGCCAAAGCCTTAACGGCATTGGCGGCACATTCGGCGCGACGTTTTCCATCAACGATTATCACATCGTATTTTTCATTATCGGCAAAAATCATATCTTCATAACCCTGTTTTTCATCGCAATAACGCATTTGCCAATTCGGGGCACTGAATTCCTTTTGAAATTTTTCGAACCACTCCGGTTTATCTTCGATACTGATAACTTTCTGTGCGCGATTAGCCCAATACATTGATGAATAGCCGGTACCGAATTCAAAAATCTTTTTTTGGCTGTAATCAAATTGCGACAAATATTCTATGGCCGGATAGGTATACCACGGAATCGGGTTACCGTCGCGGTCTATACATACCTTTTCATTCATACTGCGTTCAATGGCAAAATCTTTTTGCCACATTTCGATAAATTGCTGAAATCTTTCGCTATACATATCTCTTCTCCGTCGAGTTGTCTCTAGCATAAATTCTTTTAAAAGCCAAGACTTTTCGTTTTCGCCGGAATATTTATTGATTTTTAAGAAGAAGCATACTATATTTTTATTATAAACGAACAACATGGAGGAATGAATGTTTGAGACAAAAGAGATTGCACAAAGCGCTTCGGTTGAAATGATTGACGAAGGCTTACGCAGTTATATGATTAAAGTATTCAACTATATGGGGCTGGGATTATGCGTCACGGCATTATCCGCTTATTTGGTTGCCAACACGCCGTTAATCGGCTTAATGTATAATATTGACCAAGCCGCACATACAATTTCATTGTCTGCGATAGGGTATTTGGTCATGTTTGCCCCATTATTGATGATTTTTGCCTTCCAAGCTGTTATCGCACGAGGCAGCGTATTTGCTACTCAAGCCATGTTTTGGGCATTTTCGGCAATTATGGGAATGTCGCTATCGAATATCTTAATGGCATACACCGCCGGTAGTATCGCTCGCGTATTTTTGATTACTGCGGCAACATTCGGCACCATGAGTTTAATCGGTTACACCACCAAAAAAGATCTGACGGCTATCGGTAGTTTTTTGCGTATGGGCGTCTGGGGCTTAGTTATTGCATCTATTGTCAATATTTTTATGCATAGTTCCGGTTTGTATTACGCTATCTCCTACATTGCGGTTGTTGCTTTTACAGGCTTAACCGCATACGATGTGCAGAATATCAAAAATCTGTATTACCAAACAGGATATAGCTCAGAATTTGCAAAAAAAGCTGCTATATCCGGCGCTTTAAGTTTGTATTTAGACTTTATCAACCTATTCATTGCTTTAATGAATATTTTGGGCGGCAGTCGTCGTTAATCAACAAAGATCACAGCAAAACGCCGACAAATCGTCGGCGTTTTTTATTCTTTGGGATTGATAATCCGCAGCTGTTTTCTAAGGTAAAAAGAAAATATTCGAACTGCCAAAGCCGTAGTTATTGTCGGGACTGCCCCAACAGCATATTCAGATCTGAAATAATTTTCAGTGAATAATTTCGTTTGCTTAATTATTAAAATTGCATCAGATAATAAAATCCTATTAAATAAAGTATATAACACACACCGACATAAATATAAGGATATTTCATTAACGGACTTATTAGTTCCATATTTTTCTCTTTTTTCCCCGGAAACAATAATAAAATTAAGTGACACGATAAAAATAAAATGAGTACTAAACAGATGGGAACTGTTTTATCCTCAGAAAAATGAATAGAATTTATACGAGCATATTTAAGATAAAATATTATCGGAAGTAAGACAGAAAATATTAAAATAAAAAAAGTCCCTCTAATATTCATATCTCGACATCTCTTTTGAATAGATGCCAACATAACAAAAAGTACAGCATAAACCATAATATTGAAAATAATGATATTGAGATGTAGTATTCCATCGGAAATAAAATTTAGAATACAAACGATGCCCAAATAATCTAAACGTCCGAAAAAACCTTTACACGAAAGGAGATAGTGATGTAGAGAAACGCCATCATCTTTCATTACAGTATTTTTGTTATTCATCATACTCTCCTTTAAAACACGGCAGGCGAGTATATTTTATTAAATACCCGCCTGTCTGTCAAGGCGTTATTTCATATATTTCCATAATGATTTCAGCATTTTTTTGGTAACTTTACCTTCTGTGCCAACATCTATTAAATTATTAGCTATTTTATTATATACACCCAATCCCGCTTGTTCAGCTATATCCTGTTGTTCATTTTGTTTATTGGCATACTCATTTCCCAGTAACTTATAATTAACCAAGTCATATATGCCAAAAGTAGCAGAATTTAATCCTCGAAGCACTCCGTTTTCCATGCCTTCTCCGAAACCTTTTACACCTTCAAGAAATACATCAGACATACTGTCGTAGTTCATATAATATCTTCCGTTTTGATTTTTTACAATGTTTTTATTTTATAGCAAATTAAAAGTATTGCATTCTAATTTGACAATGATATTTTTATATCAAGAGGTGCAAAATGAAAAAAATTGCTTTTATATTGGGACTATTCAGCGTATTTAGTATGCCGGCTTTATCAAGTGAGCAGATTAGTTCGGACTGGAACGGTGTATGGGAATATCAAAGGTATGTGACAGGTATATCCGGAGCCTTGGAGATAAATAATTGTACGGATAATCAATGCGATTTTAATATTTCAACCGCAAATGGGGCTCATGTTTGCAATTTGGAAGGAAAATTCGAAATAAATGCCAATAAAGGTGTATATAAGAAGAGGGTTGAAACATCTGATGGTAAATATGATGATGTTGTCGTAACTTTCACGCTCGATGCTGATAAAAACACTATAGATGTGGAAGCAAATTATATATCGCGCATGTACTGCGGTATGCAGGGAAACTTTATCGGAAGTTACGAAAATAAAAACAATCCTTTACGCTATGACACCGGATTTGATTGTTGGGCAAAAAATTTAACAGATACCGAACAAACCATATGCGCCTCCGAAAGACTTGCTCGCGCCAGCAAAGAAATTGCTAAAAATTACGCATCTTTGCAAACCGCAGAATGGTATAATAAACGAGCAAACTGTCATACCGATGAAAAGTGTATATGGGAATTTTATATATCTACAATAAAATCCGGTTACAAAGAGCAAGGTAAACAGCTTAATCTCTATGAATATATGGGAAATTTATCAGAAGATGAATTATATTATCCGACAGACTTTTCTTTGATTGCTGATTTTTTAATCAGAAATATGGAAAACAACGATTATAAAGAATTTATCTCAAATTTTGCTCAAATTTCATTGGATGACAATAAATGCGACAAATGTCACTATCATACATATGGTTTACCAGGTCTGTATACGATTACAGAGTCGGCATTCTATATTGATCAAGACGAAATATGGGTTGCTTTTCTGCATAGCGACTATGCTAATCCGCAAGATGAATATATTGTGATATATGCTTTACCGGACAAGGAAGAGAAGGATATTCCTGCCGTATTCAATACTTGGCTGGATAGATTAAAACCGCAATTTCCTAATGGAATTAAGCTGAAATTCTTTACGAAAGACCCCAAAATAAGTGAATGATATTGTTTTACGCGCTATTTTGAAAACAAATACCATTCACTTATTTTTACAGTATTTTTGATGATATATACTCAGAAAAAGGAACGCTATAGTCATCTATGTCAGGTGCATTAATTACTGAATATGCAAAATACAAGACAGTTACACAATAAACCATTATAGCGGTATGAATTAATTTTCTGTATGGCTTTAAAATATCAGATTGCCAAATAAAAATCATCATGGCATATGTTACGCAACGAAGTATCAGTAGAAGAAGAATAACTATTGTTATTCTATAAATCAATGCTGTTGAGATTGCAAAGATGAAAATTAATCCCATCTCAACGAAAAACATGGCTAGCGCTAAAAGGATAATAATAGGAATCTTCCAAATCAATAGATATCTACGTATTTTGAAATCAGTTTTACCGAACCAAATTTTCCAAATTAAATAAGGAACGATAAAGCATATATATAACGCCGGAACAACATATAAAAGAATAGCGAAAAACAAAGGGAAAGGAATTGTTGAAATTAACAACAGAATGGTTTTGATAAGTTTTGATCTTTCTATCTTTTTCATTTTCTATCTGTGGTTTTATTTTTAATTTTATTCACACTATAATAAAAAGAGCCGAATGTCAATCGGCTCTGAAAATTTACCAATATCTTTTCTTCTTTCGATATTGCTCAGGCAAGAGTTCTTCACATTCCTCAGGATTATCAGACAATAATCCTTTCCAAGCTCCTTTGATATCATTACCTAAATCTTTGAATCCGTCCCCAATAACGCCCCACTTACCGCCATATTGTTTTAATAAGTCTTCGTTATTCATTTTTTTATTATAATCATCAATTTCCTTTTTTATTCCTCCTGCTAAAGTTTCTGCTGCTGCTAATGGTCCTCCGGTTGAACCGACGCAACTTACATATTGATGTTTATTAACATCAGATATATTAAGCGGAGATAGCCAATCAGCGGCTTTCATTGCTTGTCTTACAGATGGCTCGCCATATTGTTGTGCGGCATAAGTTGCCCCATTTTGTTTATATGCGCGGTACAAATCTTTTAGCTTATTAACAGTATTTTGTGCAGTTCCGATGGCATATCCTGCATAATAAGTAGGTGTGTATGGTGCTACGGTGTTAACAGCATTTTGCGCAAAATTTTTCACATTATCCCAAATTGTCGAATTGTTTTGCGAATTATTTAAACTGTTAGTGTAGCCATTGTTCCAAGATGAAGACGTTTGCACTTGCGTTGTCGGCGTTATCGGCACGGGCAAGGTATTCATCGCCGGATGATGGCTTATTGCATCACTTATATTCGAACTTCCAAACCCGTAATTATTGTCGGCATTACCCCAAAAGTTGGTGGTATATTGCGGATAGTTTTCCGTTATGCCTTGATTATTATAGTTTTGTATGAGTTGATTTTCACGTTCTGCCCGTGCCGTTTGATATTCTATCTCATCTCGCAGCGAAAACTGACTGTGATCAACACCAAATGTATCTACTTTATTATCTCCCGTTTCATAGCCTAACGGGGATTTATATTTTTTCCAAATATCCATTTTTTAACTCCTCTCGTAAAATTTGCTTATCAATAGGTTTTTTCCTTTTTCTAATATTTTAAGTTATTATAAAAACGGATATTGATTATTTTGTCTCCTTTCGCCATAAAATCGGTTAACATTACAATTTAACGCAAATAAATTCCCATCCGATTTACGTTTAAACTCTACGATGTCAAATAATAAATGTCAAGTTTAAAATAAATATTATTCTTATTTATTAAAATTTACACAATATTTTTATTATTTAAACAAAACCTATCAGATATCTGCTCACCTTCGAATAATCTTCCGAAATTAAGACTATTTGCGCTTTTGACAAGAGATATGATACATTCTGGCGCAAAATAACAGACTGCTTAATTCACTGATAAGAAAAACATTTTAACCTCTTAGCGTTTTTTTGTTGACTTATCAAAAATATATCGTTATAAAGGCAGAGAAAAAATACCGAGAGTCTGCAATGGGCAGGCTTTAAATAATAATAACTAACCGGAGATTTTAAAATGAAAAGAACATATCAACCAAGTAAATTAGTACGCGCTCGTCGTCATGGTTTCAGAACTCGTATGGCTACCGTCGGCGGTCGTAAAGTTTTATCTGCTCGCAGAGCCAGAGGTCGTAAAAGAATTTCTGCTTAATGATTAGCTGATGAGCAAATTTTTAATCTTAAAAAAGAGAAAAGATTTTTTAAGAGCCGCTAAGGACGTAACAGTCGTTTTCAGAAACGTCATCGTTCAGGCGGCTCGACCTTTATCCGGCGCCGAAGAGCATCCGGCGCGAATCGGTTTTACCGCGACCAAACGCTTAGGCAAAGCCTATGTCCGTAATCGGACCAAACGCCGTTTGCGTGCCGTCGTGCGCGAGGTTTATGAAAGCCATGCCCTACCAAACATCGATTATGTTTTAGTCGGGCGCTTTGATACATGCTGTTGCCCTTTTGAAGAATTGCAAAATGATATTGTTCGTGCTTTCAAAAAAGCCAACAAAACGATTTTATCCGAGCAGACCGAACATGAAAAAAATACTTCTGTTGTTGATTAAATTCTACCAGATTTTTATTTCCCCGCTTTGCCCCGGCGTTTGCCGCTATCGACCAACCTGTTCGCAATATATGATCGAGGCCATCCAAATTCACGGCATCATTAAAGGCGTTTGGCTCGGCTGTAAGAGGTTGTTAAGATGCCATCCGTGGGGCGGTTCGGGGTATGATCCCGTGCCACCTAAAGAATCAAAGCATAACTGAGTATAATCACTTGATTTTGTTTTAGTTTTATACTACAAACATACTGTTTGTATTTGAGGAGCTGTTTTTCTATGAATGAAGATTTAAAAAGTTTTTATATTGCCATTGTTTTATCCGCACTAGTCGTTGTCGGCGTTAACTATTTTATGCCAAATCCGGACGAAGGTCAAACCGAAACCGCAGAAATTGCCGAAATTCAAAATCCGGAAGTCAATACACAAACAGAGCAAGTTGCCTCTGAGCAAAATGAAACATCAGAAACCGAACAGGCAGTATTCGAAAATAAAAATGCTGTATTGGCCGGAGATTCCCGTTTACCGATAGAAAATGATGTTTTATCCGGCAGTATCAGATTAAAAGGTGCGCGCTTTGATGATCTGTTGCTGACAAAATACAGACAAACCATTGAAGATGACAGCTCTTATGTTGAATTGTTAAAGCCGGCTAAGACACAAAATTATTTCTTTGGTGAATACGGCTGGCTGACCGGTAATAAAAACATTGTAGTTCCTGATTCCAACACCGTATGGACCGTCGTCGGTAATCAGCGTTTAACAACCGATAATCCAGTCAGACTGGAGTGGCATAACGGTCAGGGGCTTAAATTCATTAATGAAATTTCTTTGGATGAACATTATCTGTTTACCGTCAAACAAACCGTTGAAAATAACAGCGGAGCCGAAGTTACTCTGTTACCTTACGGCTTATTGAGCAAAAACCTCGATAAAGACAGTATTGCCCGTAGTGTTGTTCATGAAGGCTTTACCGGTGTTCTCGATAATAAATTGCAGGAGATTAAATTCGCCTCAATTGATGAAAAAGGCAAAACTTTTGAAACAACCGGCGGTTGGATTTCATTTACCGATAAATATTGGCTGAGTTCGTTTATTTTCAGCGACACCTATCAGGCAAAAGTTAATGTACGCCAAGTAAAAGAAGGTATTTTCCAATTAGATTTCAAAGGTATTCCATTGACGGTTCAATCCGGCAGCTCCGTATCCGTTACATCCAAAATCTTTGCCGGTGCCAAAGAAATTAAACTTTTAGACAAGTACGCCAAAGATATCCATAAATTTGACTTGAACGTCGATTTCGGTTGGTATTACTTTATCACTAAACCGTTCTTCTATGCTTTGGATTTCTTATACGGATTTTTAGGCAATATGGGATGGGCTATTCTACTGTTTGCCGCTATTTTGCGTTTATGTATGTTCCCGATTGCCAATAAATCTTATGTAAATATGTCAAAGATGAAAAAAATTCAGCCGAAAGTCATGGCCTTACAGGCGTTGTATCGCGATGATAAAGCGACCATGCAACGTGCCACCATGGAATTGTATAAGCGTGAAAAAGTTAATCCGGCCGCAGGTTGTTTACCGATGCTTATTCAAATTCCGATTTTCTTCTCTTTGTATAAAGTATTGAATATTGCTATTGAAATTCGCCACGCACCGTTTATCGGTTGGGTAAAAGATTTATCGGCTCCTGACCCTCTGACGATTTCCGTATGGTCGCATATACCGGTTCCGTCTATGCTTGATATCGGTGTATGGCCGCTTATTTACGGTTTGACAATGCTTATTCAAAACAGATTAAATCCGCAACCGGCCAATAAAGATCAGGCCAGAATGTTTATGCTGATGCCGATTATCTTTACGATTATGTTTGCGCATTTTGCCGTCGGTCTGGTTATTTACTGGATTTTGAACAATGTTTTGTCATTGATTCAGCAAAAAATCATCATGTATAAGAATGGTGTCAAATGAGTGATAAGTTTACCACACAACAAATAGCTGAAGCCAATGCGCAGTTTTTGCGCCCGATTAACTTTATGCTGAGTGTGGCACAACTTTCTCAATTACCGGATGCCGACCGTGATGAAATAGCTTTTGCAGGTCGGTCGAATGTCGGTAAATCGAGCTTAATCAATGCGCTGTTTAACCAAAAAAAGCTGGCTAAAACATCATCGACACCGGGAAGAACTCAACAGCTCAATTTCTTTGATTTTGACGGTAAATTGTACTTGGTTGATTTACCGGGGTACGGTTATGCCCAAGCACCCGAGAAATTGGTGCACCAGTGGCAGGAAATCTTAAAAGCATATTTGCGCGGACGTCCGAATTTGCGCCGTGTATTTTTACTTATTGATGCGCGGCACGGCATAAAAAAGGAAGATGCTGAAATTATGAAAATGCTTGATGTGGCAGCCGTACCGTATCAAATTGTGCTGACAAAAGCCGATAAAATTTCATCGGCAGAACTTGATAAAGCTGCCACAGCCGTTTCGGAAGAACTGAAAAAGCACGCCGCCGCACTGGTCGATATTATCAAAACCAGCTCAGAAAAGAAAATCGGTCTGGATATAATTAAAGCCGAGATACACTCTTTATTTCAAAACTAGGTCACTTCGGTAATGGCACGTTGGTTACCCATACGTTGAATCTGGACAACGTGTAGTTTTCGCTGCATTTCATCGAGCGTTTGTTCAACATTAACCGCACCGTTGGTTGATGCCATAATACGTTTAATAAATTGCAAATATGCTTCTTGCGCACTCTCGGCGTGGATCGTGGCAAAGCAGTTATCGTGACCGGAACCCATAAGTTGCCAAATACCGCTGGCATTACTGGTTGAAATTTCGCCGCCGATGATGGCATCCGGTGTGAAACGTACGACCAAATCGATAATACCGGAATAATCGATTTTATTGGTTTGGTCGGTACGAGACATCACGAGGTGAACACGATTCGGATGCGGAACAATCAACTCACGAGTATCTTCAACCGTAATAATTCGTTTATGAATATCCAAAATTTTCAGCAAATTATTTAAAAAAGTGGTTTTACCGGTTGCTGTTGCGCCGCTGACCAAAATATGTTCACCTCGCTTTATGTACAGAAGCAGGCGTTCATAAGCATCATCCGGAACCTTAATATCTTTAAGCGGATTCAGCTTCATCAAAGCATGCCCCTGTCTCATTCCGTAATCTTCAAGACCAAATGCCACATCATCAGAATGCAGACGAATTGCCATAGCGATACCGCCGGTCAAATCCTCCTCATCATACATAACATTTCGTCCGCAGATTGCGGAAAAACGGTGATCCCCCGGAATCGTCGCGTAAACGAACGGAGAACCTTGCAACGGATCAAAACTCAATTCATAGGTATTGGCTATGATATACAAAAGATCCGTTAAATATTGTTTTGATAACTTTTCATCTTTATACATAACCCACGGATAAGCACGTTTTCCGCGCATACGGAGCCAAATCTGACCGGAACGGTTAATCGCAACTTCTTCAAGATTATCTTGATTATACCAGTAAGATAAAGGTCGTAAAACTGATTCTAATACTGAAAAGTCACTCATGTTTATCTCCTAAATAAAATCCGGAACTTCGTTGCTGTTGCCATTGCCGGTACTATCGGTTGAAGCAGGTGTTGACGATTGTTGGTTATTATTCGGCTGAATGTAACCGTTAGGATTTCGGCCACCCGTAACTTGTTTATTTGGCTTTGCCGGCTGAACGTTTTCTTGATAATTGCCGTTATACGAAACGTTACCGCCACCGCTTCGACCGCCGCCAGGGCTCTCATTTGATAATAAACCGCCTCTGGTTCCGCCTTCATTACCGCCTTCTTCCTCTCGGTTTTTATCTCTTTCAATGCTGTTCAGCCATAAATCCGTGCCCGGATAAATAATAATTCTTGTACCGGCCGGCATATATGTAACAGGTTGGATGTTAGATTTTCTATCCATAATTTCCTCAACAATCCTGTTTATTTGCTCTTGGAAATTCTGACGTGCATCAGCAGCAGCCTGAGCACGAGCATCCTCTGTGGTAGAGCTGCCGTTATTGGTTGTGGTACCTGTAGCCATCGAATAGGCAATAGCATTTTCGATAGAGCTGGCAACAATAGGCATTGTATACTTTTTAAGTAATTGTTCATCCAAATATGCCAAAGCCCCTAGACGACCTTGAGCATCCGCAGTTTGTGCCTGGAATTGCCATTGAGATCCGTCAGGTCTGATCAGACGACGCCATGCGATTTGCATTTTAATAGCGCCGCCGGAAACACCACCGGTACCGACTTCACCGCCAAGTTCACCGATAATTCTCGAACCGGCCGGAATAATAATGTTACGTCCTTCTTCAGAGAATACATTTCTTTCGACAATAGCCGTAAGCGGAACACCATTTGAAAAACCACCGCTATCCGAACCGTAGACAGGACGGGCCAAAACTGCCGGAATAGGTTTATCTTCTAAAATCATCTCACTCATATCAACACGCCATGAAGAAACTTCACGATTCGTTCCCCAACCATCTTCTTCATAGCCGGTAAAACTTGACGGTTTTATCGATGATGATGCAACTTTACCGTACTGAATATTGCTGCGTCTGTTTGCTTGTAATGCCGTCAGAGCTCGCATTCTGACCGGATCATATCTTTCGCCTTGACCGTATCCGCCGCCCGGTCCCAAGTTTGTCGGGGCTTCTCCGATACCATACGCATTACCTTTACCAAAAGCATTTTCCGGAATAAACATTTCACTGGCCGTTGTATTTTGAATTTCTTCAATACCAATCGGGTTGTAGTTCATATCAACAACCATACCTTCCGGCGTTCTGTATCCGATAATATTACCGTCTCTGTCGCGTACGCTGTCATCTTCATAAATATCACCGATAATATCACCGTCCGGATTTAAGGCTATACCGACAATTTTGTTGCTGAAATTCTGTTTTTTATAGCCGCCGTCACTTTTTTGTTCTTGTTGCGGTGTTTCTTGGTGATCTTCGATCTCTACCTTTCGCGGATCAACCCAATTTTGCTCTTTCGGTGTTTCTGGTTCTTGAGGCGTTTCTACTTCCTGTTTTGCCGTATAATACTGATATTGTGTTGCAAAAGCAATTTCCGCACCGTCCGGATTGCGGATGATACCGGCCTCAGCCAAGTACCCGACAATCTGACCGTCATTGTTGATCACATTACCGTCCAGTTGCAACTCACCGACAACGTCGTCATTTTTATCACGAACAATATAATCACGATTACCGCGCGCAACGACTTGTTTTTTACGATCCAGTACAAAACCTCGATCAATATTACCCAATTTACTGCCGACCATACTTAAAACCGTACCGTCTTTGGTTAAATAGCCGTATGTCGCGAAGTCTTCATCATAAACATAGAAATCATACAAAGCATAACCGACTTGCGTATCATCTTTTTGAACACTACCGTCAAACAAAACCTGCCCGACAAAATCTCCGGCCTGGTTATAAACCTTACCGTTGTCTTGAACCATACCTAAGAAATGGTTATCTAAGCCATAAGCCACCTGATATTTCATAATTTGTCCCAGAACTTTTTTAGACTTAGAAACAACATTACCGTCCGGCTGGACATATCCGATATTCTGATTTTTGCCGTCGATAACATTACCGTTGGCAATAATATATCCGAGAATTTCATTATCCAAACCTATAGCCGGTTTATTTTCAACAATACCGTAAAGTATATGATTTTCAGCATCTTTAATCACACCTCTGCGCGTAATACATCCAAGCGATTTACCATCATAAGTAATACCCTTACCGTTATTAACCGTACCGACGAACTTACCGTCAAAGTCCGTTAATCCGTGATTAAATACCGCATAACCGATATAACTGCCGACATCAGATATTGCCTGTCCGTTCGGCAATAATCTTCCGACAATAACACCACGATTATTGACAACATCGCCATGTCCGTTTACAACACCGATCGGACTGCATTTATCATTAATAACTGTTGCAAACGGCACTAATTTACCGGTAACAATTTGGTTATTGTCAACAACATATTCATTGGCGATAACGTGTCCGGTTTCCTGTCCGGCAACATTAAACAAGCGTCCTTCACTATCCGCGTATCCGAGTAAATCGCCGCCGATATTCAGCGCTATCATTTTATTACCGCTGAACCCCTTAATCGGCGCCATTTCTGAATCTATTTTCTGCACGCTGGCTACAATGTAGTTCCCAGGAATAATCTTGTAAGCAATTTCACCTTTTTCATTAATCAAAATATTACTTTGCGTTTCGAATCCCAACGGATATCCGGAAAAACTTAAATTATACAACGGATTGATAATACTGCCTATATATCCATCCTTACCGGCCAATATACCTGTCGGCGTCAACTTAACATCCGGAACGCCGCTGTATAAATTGCCGTTTGGAGCAATATATGAATACAGCAATCCTTCCATACTGTATGCCGGATTCATCGGAAAACTTCCGCCGCTTATTTTACCATCGGCATTAAATACATAACCGAACGGTGATATTTTTTGCGTTTCGGCACCAACCATAACGCTTGTATCTATATTAGCAATACCTAAAGCCTTATTGTTGGTATCATAAGCCAATAAATCTTTTGTTGTACCGCCGATCAGCATTCCGTTGGTATCATAGGCATATTTGCCGTGCATCCAACCTATAATACTTCCTCGCAATGATATAACCGTACCATTCTTTAATGCCTGTCCGACCAATTGTGCCTGTGTATCAAAAACCGGACCGGTTTCAATAATTTGACCTATTTTTTGATTATCTTGGTTGTATATATATTTTTTAGGGCCGATACGTCCGACGACATTTGTGCCGTTTGAAACTGCACCGTTCGGCAGAATCCGGCCGATATAGCGTCCGGTCCTGTCACTGGCCGTTGCGGCAATACTGACCGCAAAACCTATAACCTCATTTTTATCATCGACAATATTACCGTCCGGTCGATAATGACCTATAATTTGATCATTATTCACCACTTCACCGTTAAATGTAACCAAACCCAAATAATTACCGACTAAATTAAACGCATAACCCGTTTGAACGATACCGCCGATGATATTTCCGTTCTGATTATATGCGTAACCGTTGGCATGAATATTACCGATAATTTTTCCCTCAAAATCGATAATATTTCCTGTCGGAGCAATACTGCCGATAAATTGACCCGTTAACGAAACAATCATTTTAGATGACATTAAACGGCCGTCTAAAATATATTCTTCGCCCGCACGTTTATAAGCATATCCGTTTGCCGATACAAAACCGATTTCCTGTCCGTCCAAATTGGTATAAACACCGGCACCGTTAACACGCCCCGTTGTTGCACCATCTGCAGAATATACGATTCCCGGATATAAAACCGCACCGATGACGGCTGAGGTATCATCTATTACTAAGCCGTTAGGCAATGCTCTGCCGAGTTCTTTACCGGCAACCGATCTGACAACACCATCATTGTAAATTTTACCTAAGAAACGGTTATCGTTTCCGATGGCAATACCTTGCGGTACAACGCCACCGACAACTTCGCCCTGTTCATTTAAAATCAAACTGTCTGCCGTAATGGTACCTATGTTTTGACCATCCGCATTGATAACCATACCTGTGGATATAACCTGACCGATAATATTACCGTCAAAGTCAATAGCCGTTATTTCGGCCGCACACACACTAAACGGTAATAATATGCCCGATAAAAGAAGAATTATGCAAATGTATATTTTCATGCAGACCTTCATCAATTCCTCCGATTTCTTGCAACCTCAGGCAGGCTGTATCCTGCTACATTTTTATCCAAGTCAATATATGAACCGTTGCTCTTAATAAAGCCTATTTCATCATTTTCATTAATGACAACCCGACCTAATGCGGAAATTCTGCCGACATACATACCGGCATTGGATAATACCGTATTACCGATGCTGAATGTATGACCTAAAATGTTCTTTTGATTATCCACCGCCAGTCCGTCGGTTAAGATTTGTCCGACTAAATTACCGTTTTTAACAACTGTTCCGTCAAACTGTATTAATCCCTGTATTGTATCATTATTACCGATCACAATATCTCCGCTGACAACTTCTCCCAAAAAGACGCCCGTTGAGCTTATAACTTTTCCGTCAGCCAATACTCGACCGGAAACCAAATGCTTTGCATCCATAAACTGCCCTGTCGGCAAAACCGTACCGATGATTTGTCCTTGGAAATTGATGACCGCGCCTGTTTGCATCGGCACAAAGTTATTAGCATTACCGCCACCCGGCAATAAAACAGATATAGTTGCTCCGCTCGGACTGATTACATAGCCGCGATCATTCGAAAAACCGACCATATTACCGAATACATCAACCATTACGGCTTGCGGTAATACTTCACCGATGATTTTATGGTCTTTTAAGACAACACCGTCCGGTGTCACATGACCGGTAATATCACCCATCTTATATTTAACGCCGTTACCGTTATCAACATTATCAAGCTGAATAACTTCTCCCGTAGATATGACATATCCTAAATAAATGCCGTTATACCCTCTGACAGCACCCTGTTTGACAACACCGCCTATTTGGTGTCCGCTTTCATCAAACATCTGGCCCTTAGCATTGATTTTACCGATAATTCTTCCCGTAAAATCAATAACCGATAAGTCATAGTTTACCACACCGACATTAGCGCCATCCATACCGACAACCTGCAGCGGACGAATAAATTTAGCTACCGAGCCGTTGTATAAACCTATATCGCCGCCGTTAAATTTATCGACAACAACACCTGAATTATCATATACAACACCGTCAGGGAACAGGTGTCCCAATATATTACCGTCAGCATCAACCAAAATATTCACTTCAGGTATGGCATATCCGATAATATTTTGATTTTGGTCTGCCAATAAATTATCAAAAATTAAATGTGCTCCGGCGATTCCTTTAGCATTTAAATTACCCTGCTTGTCGAATGAACCGATGAATTTACCGTCAAAGCTCAGCGCGTATTTCGCTTTAGATGCCGAACCTACATAGGCCATATTTTTATCAAATACATCGCCATAAACATTTGAACAACCGATAATATTACCCTTGTTATCGCGCAACATACCGCTGACTTCCAACTGTCCCAATACGCGCCAACTGTTCGGCGATACAACTTTACGCTGGTTAACCAAATGGCCTTTTATATGTGGATCTTCTATATCTAAAACCGTCCCGTCCGGATTAACACAACCTATTTCTCTACCGTTGGCATCGCGAACATAACCGTCGGCCGCAGCTTCTCCAATATAATTACATTCATTATCATACACACTTCCGGTTTCAATGACATGTCCTTTATAACTTCCCTGACTATCCCAAACCGTCCCGTCGGCATAAACCTGATAATCCGTTTCGACACCGTTCTGACGAATGACACCGTCTTTATCTAATTTACTTTCATAATTGCAGCCCCAGTTGACAATATACCCCGGATTAACACCTCGGGCCAGTATTTTAGAACCGGAAACATCCGTAACCAAATCGTCCGGACGCATACGTCCGACTACTTTTCCTTGGTTAATAACCTCACCGCGATTGTTGATGGTTCCTAAAATAGAACCGCTCGGTGTAATCGGCAGCAAGTCTTTATTAAAGCGACCACCTACGACTTTACGACCAAACGAGTGAACATTACCTTGTACATCGGAAATACCTATGATATTACCGTATTTATCACGGACGATTCCTTTTTCATCGACATAACCGATGATATTGCCGTTTTTATCATAAATAACTCGTACTTTTTTACCGCTGCGGTGACCGATAATATTGCCGTTCAAATCAACCACATTACCGTTTTCATCAACCCGGCCGATTAAATTGCCGTTTTCGTCATAAACATTGCCGTTTTCATCAATGTAACCGATAACATTGCCGTTTTCATCAACAGCCAATTCCATAACCGCACCGGCCGAACCGATAACCGGACCTTCGGCAGATGAATATTGTACGACATTGCCGTTTTCATCGATATGTGCAACTATTTTACCGTTATTGTCGGTAACATTGCCATTAGCATCTATATTACCTATAACCATACCACTGGCATCGACTGCCAATCGTTTAAGATCTTCATAACCGATGACTTTGCCATTGGCATCGACAACGTTACCGTTTTCATCAACATGACCGATTAACTTACCATCTTCATCATAAACGTTACCATCGGCATCAATATAACCGATTAAATTACCGTTAGCATCGACCGCGGCACGACGTGTGTCGGTAAATCCGATTATTTTACCGCTGGCATCGACAATATTACCTTTTTCATCCGTATGACCGATAATATTACCTTTAGCATCATAGACATTGCCATCTTCGTCAATATAACCGATGACTTTACCGTTGGCATCAATCGCCACACGCCGATTTCCCGTATGACCGATAATATTACCTTTAGCATCTACGACATTGCCGTTTTTATCGACATGACCGACAATATTACCGTTAGCATCAATAACATTGCCGTTATCATCAATATAGCCGATAAAATTACCGTTTTCATCAATCGCCACACGATCGCTGACGGTTTTACCTACAATATTACCATCTGCATCAACAACATTACCGTTTTCATCGACATGACCGACAATATTGCCGTTTTCATCGATAACATTACCGTTTTCGTCAATATAACCGATGACTTTACCATTGGCATCAATCGCCACACGACCTTTTGCCACTTTACCTATTATATTACCGTCTTTATCAACAACGTTACCGTTGGCATCGACATGACCGATTAACTTACCGTCTTTATCAAAAACACGACCTTCTTCATCGGCGTATCCGATAAGATTACCATCGGCATCATAAACGGCTCTTAAATGCCCGACGTGACCGATAATATTACCGTTCTTATCTATCACATTACCGTTTTCATCAACATGACCGATTAATTTGCCGTTTTCATCATATACATTGCCTTTGTCATCGGCATACCCGATAAAATTACCATCCTTATCATAAACGGCTTTTAACTGCCCGACATGACCGATCAGCTTTCCGTTTTTATCTATTACATTTCCATTTTCATCAACATGACCTATCAGATTGCCGTTTTCGTCATAAACATTACCGTTTTCATCAACATATCCGATAACATTGCCATTGGCATCATACGCTAATTTCAGTTCGCCGGCATGCCCAACTACATTACCGTTGTTGTCAAGAACATTGCCATATTCATCAACCTGACCTATAACATTGCCGTTAGCATCTACCACATTGCCATTTTCATCAATGTAACCGATAACATTACCATCTTTGTCATAGGCGACCTTTTTAGACTTTCCGATAATACTTTTTTGCGCAAGATTACCTACTATATTGCCGTCTTCATCGACGTAACCTATAATATTTCCGTCTACGCCATGAACAAGACCGCTTTCATCGATATAACCGATAACATTACCGTCTTCTCCTTTGGCCAAATCTACAAAGTCATCCGTCGCTTTACCTATAATATTGCCATTTTTATCAACAACATTACCGTTAGCATCAACTTGACCGATGACATTACCGTTAAAATCGACAACATTGCCGTTTTCATCGATATAACCGATAACATTGCCGTTTTCATCGACAGCTAATCTTGATGTAGAACCACGCTGTCCGATAACCTGCTTGGTTGTAACGGTTCCGTCCGGATTAACATGACCTACTGGATTACCTGCTTCATCGACAACATCACCGTTTGGTAAAACCACACCTATTTGCTTACCGTTAATATCGGTAATCACTTCACCGGCCTTTGCAACGTGTCCGATGACATTACCTTCAAAGTCAACAACTCTGCCGTCTTTATCCATTTTGCCGATAACATTACCATCCAAATCAAAAGCTACGCCGTTAGCATCAACCCTGCCGATAATATTACCGTTGTCGTCATATACATATCCGTAATCTACGGCTTTACCTAAAACTTTACCGTTTGCATCAACAATTGTACCGTCAGCTAACATTGAACCGATAACATTTCCATCGTTATCATGAGCTATACCGTTTTCATCGACATAACCGATAATATTGCCGTCATTATCATAAATAAGCTTACCCGTACCGGCAACACCGATGGTATTACCGTCTTTATCAACAATCATACCGCTGGCATTGACATGTCCGATAATATTACCGTTAGCATCCAAAACATTACCGTCTTCATCGATTCTGCCGATAATTTTACCATCCGGACCAATGGCATATCTGGTTTTGCCGCTCGGCGAAACCTGATTGTTTCCTGTTACGGAAGAACCTGAAGAAACACTGCCTCCTTCACAGAAATTACAATCTTCTTTGTGTACGGCTGTACCATATACCGTTACTTCGTCATGTTTGGCATTACTTTCCGAAACATTCGTCTCATGCCAGATAATTTTGAAATTGCTTTGGACATTTGCGGCAACTGTCGGCAACCAAGACATTGTCACGCTGCACGTTTTTTTACCGCTGAGTTCTCGGTTTTTGCAACCCATACCATCGTAATCAAAACCATCAAAAGGCGCATCTTCCAGCTCAACGGAAACAATTCTGATGGCTCTTTGGCCGTTAGTGCCGATTGTTAATACGTTGCTGGCGCGATTACCTAATACAACCTGTCCCATATTAATCGGATTTGGTGCCATCGTAATCGGACGTTCGGCTTCTTCGGTTTCATCAAATGTAATTTCAGGATCCGAATTATCTGTTGTTTCAATCTGAGTTGCCGTTTCATCCTGAATCGAATGTTCAAATTCGTAATGTTTTTCCTCTTCAACCTCTTCAGGTGCGCTCATCAGCATTAAACTGAATAAAAACACACCAAGACATATAATTCCCAATATGAGAATTATTTTGTTGGTTTTACGGACATATCGATCCGAATGTGTTAACGGCTCATTACTCATTTGCTACCTTCTATTGCACCCTTACTACGCTACAAAAGACACCGCTGCGTCCTAATTGACTGCAGATTGAATCACCGCTATCCAAGTTCTTAATCGGACCGACGCGTAAGTGAAACAGTTCTTTTCCCTGACCGTCAGCCGGCGTATCAACAGAATAGAACGGCTCATAACCTCCCAATATTGCCGAATATCGGTTAGATAAATCTCTCCACAGAGCTTCAAGATTATTGACACTGCTATCCGTGCCTAGTTCGATTGACAGGTTTTCGCCATCTTGGCCGAAGAAACCGCTACCGTATTTATATTGCGGATACGGATTTTGCATATTTCCGCCGTTAGAGCGATCAATTCGGTGCATATTATCGCAATTAATATCTGATGCTCCGGCATAATTTCCGGCACTGATAACTCCGTTGGCTCCGACACTGCTGCTCATTCCTCCGCCGTAAACACCGAGAGATGCATCGGCAGCGGAAGAATCGGCTGCACCTGACTTATTTTTTGATGCTTTACGCTTTGCTGCGGTATCATCGTCATCATCAAATTCGTCAAAATCATCATCGTCTGCTGATTTCGATTTTTTACCCGATGGAATTTCCGGACCAATATCCCAATCATCGTCATCTTCGGCGTAAGTTACATACTGCAATCCTTCATCATCCGAACGACGAAGTTTCAAACAAATCATACGTTTACCGCTGCGCATAACCATATCG
>CAMVHF010000018.1 GCA_947167235.1 uncultured Alphaproteobacteria bacterium | reverse complement strand
TTCCAAAGCCATGATGCAATATAAAATCAACAAAACCGTTGATCAAATTTCGCAAATTACCGGTAATATCAGAACTTTATTCGGCAGCCAAAAAACTTATGCCGCCCTCGGAGAGGCGACAAATGTAACTTTAATCAAAAAAGCTCATTTAGTACCTGATGAAATGTGGAATGCTGCCGGTACTGCCTTGGAAAATCCTTTTGGCGGAAGTGTTACTATACAGACTTCTTCACGCAAGACTAATAACGATAACAAAGCTTTTGCTATTCAGTTTAAATCTTTACCTGAAGATGCCTGTATGGCTTTAGCCACATACGACTGGGGTTCCGGTTCTTCATCCGGTCTTATCTCTTTAGGTATCGCCGGTAGTGATGCCAAGTTTGGTGATGGCTTCACGGGGGCAAATTCAGGATGTGCCGGTTCGTCTGCTGACGGAAAAGCAGTGGCTTGCCCGAACGGTGCAACCGTTACTGTCCCGATGTCGGTTAGTGTTGCGTCAACAGCTTGCCTGACCGGTGATACTAACATTATGTTTCTTAAATTCTATTAATCAGTTTATTTGATGTAAAATAAAAAAACTCCGCTCACATGAGCGGAGTTTTTTATTGCACGGCCGTGCGATAATGGCTGCGCGTGATGGCCATTGCCAGTGCATCGGACGAATCGTTATTTTTAGGTTGGCAACCGGGAAGTAAAATCTTAATCATCGTTTCGATTTGCTTTTTGTCGGCATGCCCTACCCCGACCAAGGCCTTTTTAACCTTGTTCGGTTCAAACTCAAACAACGGAATCTTATGGTATCCGGCGGCTAAAACCACAACACCGCGCGCCATACTTAACTTCAACGAACTTTCCGGATTTTGATTTAAAAAAGTTTTTTCAATCGCCGCTTCTTTAGGCTTATATAAATCAATAATCTCGCATAATGTGCGGAAAATGACATCCAAACGTTCTTCTATCGGCATTTTGGCATCGGTAGGAATAAAACCGTCTGCAACATACTGCAGACGGTTTCCGTTAGCTTCAATAACACCCCAGCCTGTTGAGGTTAAACTCGGATCCAAGCCTAAGATGCGCATATTTTATTCTGCCTCTAATTGAGCCATCACATCATCCGAAATTTCGGCATTGTGATAAACGTGCTGAACATCTTCATCTTCTTCCAAAGCATCAATAAAGTCTAAGAACTTACGAGCTGTTTCAACATCGGTGATATCAACTTTAACAACCGGTTTCCAGTCTAAGCGTGAGGCCGACGGTGTACCGTATTTGGCTTCCAAAGCCGAGGTTACGGCAGACAAATCATCCGGTAAAGTTTCAATGCTGTGAACTTCTTCATCCGAAACCACATCATTGGCACCGGCTTCCAGAGCATTTTCAAACATTTCATCAGCGCTGGCCGTAGCAGCAGGATATTCAATATAACCTATACGCTCAAAGTTGAATACGACCGAACCGCTTTCACCCATAGCACCGCCGCGTTTACCGAAAATGGTACGAACATTACCGGCCGTACGATTTTTGTTATCGGTCAAAGCTTCAACAATAACCGAAACTTTATTCGGTGAAAAACCTTCATAGCGCATGGTTACGAAATCAGCACCGCCGGCAACCGTCGTTGCTTTGGCAATAGCGCGTTCAATATTATCTTTCGGCATACTTTCGGCACGAGCGGCTTGAATAGCCAAACGTAAACGCGGGTTTTTATCAGGTTCCGGTAAACCGCTTTTGGCGGCGACGGTAATTTCGCGGGCTAATTTGGCAAATACGCGTGCTTTTTTAGCATCTTGCGCACCTTTTCTGTACATAATGTTTTTAAATTGCGAGTGTCCTGACATTTTTATCTCCTAAATTTTAATTTCTTATGGCGCTTTTATAGCGTAATTTCATATAAATATTCAAGTTTTTTTTGTAAAAAAAACACAAGTTCCGTAAATAAAAGCCCCTGAATTTTTATTTCAAAATATCAGGAGCTTTATCAATGGTACAGATTAGAGTTTAATCGTCGGCAGCTAATTCGACTTTAGTTAATAAAAATGCCGGTGTATGGCGACCGAAAGTATGATGCTTGCGCGCCAGATACAAAGCTTCCGAATCCTGTTCGGTTTCCGCTTTATCGGCCGATTTTGATTTACGCTCTTTTTTAGGAGATTTAACCTCCTTATTAACCGGCTGCTCGGCAAATTCCGGCTTCATCGGAATAACTTCGGCTTCGGGCGCCTCCGGTTCTTCCTGAACAGCCTCTTGTTCTTTGGCTTTATCTATTTTGATTTCGGCCGGTGTTTTCAGTATTTTATCCAAAATGCTTTGCGTTTCTTTCGAGCGGCGATTGGTAAAAATAATGTTTTGTTTATCAGCCGGTAAAACCTCAAGAATCTTTTCCAAATTATCCAATTGGTGCAATTTTTTAATCAGATTGATGTCATCAACAACCAAAATATTAACTTGTGATAAATCAACCTTTTCTTCCTTTAACAAATCGACCAACAAATTCGGCGAAGCAATAATCACATTAGCCTCATTATCGACATTTTCTTCATCGTCTGTCAGTGTGCTTTCGGTGATTTCGTGATATTTGTTAAATACGGCAAAACGGTCCGAAACAATGACGGACTGTTTGGAATTGGCCGTAATAATCAAAATATTCTGAGCTTCGTGACGTGAAATAATATCAATCAGCGGAAATACATACGAACATGTCTTACCGCAAGCGGCCGGTGCAATCGTAAACACGTCTTTCCCCGAGAGAATCGACGGAATAACGTCTGTCTGAACCGTTGTCGGTGCCGTAATACCGGCTTCACTGATTGCCTTAATGGTTTTTTCGCTTAATCCTAATTCTTTAAAATCCATTGTAACCTCTTATACTTCCGGTACCGAAACTTTAGTTTGTTTTTCCGGCGGAACAGGTGTCTGTTCACTGCGGTTAAGCGGTTTACCCGCTATAACTTCTTTAATTTCGTCTCCGGTTAATGTTTCATATTCCATCAGAGCCTGAGCCAGACGCTCCAGTTCCGAATCATATTTTTTCAAAATATTGGTCGCTTCCGTATGCGCCTCGGTTAAAAAGCGCTTAATTTCGGCATCTACCAAGCGAGCGGTATCTTCGCTCATATTTTTATTTTGCGTAACGGCGCGGCCCAAAAATACTTCATTGGAATTTTCGGCATACAAAACCGGTCCCAATAAATCGCTCATGCCCCATTCGGTTACCATAGAACGAGCCAAATTGGTGGCCGAAGCAATATCGGCCGAAGCACCTGACGTAACTTTATCATAACCAAACTTCAGCTCTTCGCTGGCGCGCCCGCCCATACAAATAATCAAACGTGACAGCATTTTAGCGCGCGTATATGAATATTGATCTTTTTCCGGCAATTGTTGAACCATACCCAAAGCGCGTCCTCTCGGAATAATCGTCGCTTTGTGAATCGGATCGGTTTCAGGTACATGCATCGAGCAGATGGCGTGTCCGGCTTCATGATATGCCGTCAGCTTTTTCTCTTCTTCATCCATAGCCATTGATTTGCGCTCGTTACCCATCAACACTTTATCTTTGGCATTGTCAAAATCTTCAGCCGTTACTTTACGCTTATTGCGACGTGCCGCCAATAATGCGGCTTCATTGACCAAGTTGGCCAAATCGGCACCGGAGAACCCCGGTGTACCGCGGGCAACAACCGATAAATCGACATCGCGTGCCAACGGAACTTTGCGTGCATGAACGTGTAAAATAGCTTCACGTCCTTTGATATCCGGATTGCTGACAACAACCTGACGATCAAAACGCCCCGGACGCAGTAAGGCCGGATCCAAAACATCCGGACGGTTGGTTGCGGCAATCAAAATGACGTTTTCATTAGCCTCGAAACCATCCATTTCAACCAAAAGCTGGTTTAATGTCTGTTCGCGTTCATCATTACCACCGCCTAAGCCGGCACCGCGATGACGACCGACGGCATCAATTTCGTCGATAAATAAAATACAAGGCGAGTGCTTTTTGGCCTGCTCAAACATATCTCTGACACGCGAAGCACCGACACCGACAAACATTTCAACAAAGTCCGATCCCGACATGGAAAAGAAGGGAACGTTTGCCTCGCCGGCAACGGCTCGAGCCAACAAAGTTTTACCCGTTCCCGGAGGACCGACCAATAAAACGCCCTTCGGGATTTTACCGCCTAAACGTTGAAACTTCATCGGATCTTTCAAAAAGTCGATAATCTCTTCCAATTCTTGTTTGGACTCATCAGCACCCGCAACGTCCTTAAATGTCACTTTTTTATTATTTTCAATCAGTCGGGCGCGCGATTTTCCAAAGCTTAATGCCTTATTATTACCGGCATTGGCCTGACGCATAAAGAAAATCCAAACACCGACCAACAAAATCATCGGGAACCACGAAACAAAAATACTCCAAAACGTATCGCCGGACGTATCTTTCGGGCGTGCTTCAACTTTAACATTATTTTCGATAAGCGTATCAATGGTTGTCGGGCTGTAAGGCGCCACCGTCGTAAACTTGCGGCCGTCGGTCGTTACGCCGTAAATCTCGGGACCGGTAATCGTAACATCGGCAACGTGCTTATCTTTAACTTTATTCATAAAATCAGAAAACGCTATCTGTTCTGAACCGGACATACCGATATTTTGCTTATCGGCATAGCCGAATATAACCGTCAGAATGACAAAAACCGCTATCCATATAATTGCACTTTTTCCTAATTTCATTTATATTTCCTATTTTTTATGACTATATGTATATATAAGTTGTAAAAACTGAAAACTCAAGTCTTTTCTCACTTAATCACCGCCGGTATTACGCCCCTTAAACACGCCGTTTTCATATCCTTGTATTGACTTATTGTCATCGGCATCGGCCAATCTTTTTAAAGTCAGTGCGACATATTTACGCTCGCGTTCAATTCCTAAAAAGCGGCGTCCGAGCTTTTTAGCGACAACGGCTGTTGTCCCCGAACCGACAAACGGATCAAAAACCATATCCCCTTCATTACTTGAAGCCAATATCAATTTGGCAATAAGCTTTTCGGGTTTTTGTGTCGGATGTTCGGTGTTCTCGCCCATAGACCAAAACGGAATGGTAATATCCGTCCATATATTTGACGGTGCCGTATAACGAATTTTATCGCCGTCTTTTTCATGCCAGTCTTTCGGTATTCCCTGACTGTCACGATACGGCGCAATCACGCGACGTTCGACTTTTACGGCATCAAGATTAAAAGTATACTCGTCGGATTTTGTAAAAAACCAGATATCCTCCAAGCAATTTTTCCAGTTATTTTGTGCGGCACGCCCCTTTTCGCGTTCCCACGAAATACGGTTGCGTAAAATAAAATATTTACATGCCGCCTGCGGTATAGCAATAGAACTCTGCCAATCCGAACAAATATACAGGCTGGCATTCGGCTTCATAATTCGATTCAGCTTAGAGAGCCATTTATCCAACCATTTGCGATAGTCATTCAGCTTCATCTGGCGAAAAGTATTATTTCCGAAGTTTTTAGTCAGATTATACGGCGGATCGACAATGATCAAATCGGCAAAATTGTCAGGAATATAGCGCAGTGCATAAAAAGTATCTTGCCACACGATTTGGTTATCCGGTGCAAAATCATGCTTTTGCGGCGAAAACTTAATTGCTTTTGCCGCGTAATCAATTTCCTCTCGGCGTGAAAGGATTATTGTTTTATTACGCGATGCGATATTTTTTTTCACTCTTCTTCACCAAAACGAGAATTAACCAACTGCGTCAAATTATCCAGAGCCTCTTGAGCTTCATTTCCCGATGTTTTAACTTTGATAACACAGCCCTTGGAAGCCGCCAACATCATTAAGCTCAAAATCGAACTGCCGTCAACTTCCTGACCGTCTTTTTCAACCAAAACGTCGGCATCCGTACTGGCAACGCATTTAACAAAGGCCGCTGCGGCGCGTGCATGCAACCCCTTCTGATTGCAAATTGTCAGTTCTTTTTCCAGCATATCACTCATTTAGATGTTCCGTTCAACAGCTGTGAAGCGACATTTATATATTTTTTACCGGCATCCTGAGCACATTCGACACATTCACTCAGTTTTTTATCTTTGCGCGCCGAAGCCAATTTAATCAGCATCGGCAAATTAACACCGGCAATCACATCAAAATTGCCGTGACCGATAACCGACATAGCCAAGTTCGACGGTGTACCGCCAAACATATCGGTCAGCAATAAAACACCCTGTCCGGTATCTACGGATTTTGCTTTATCCAAAATTTCCTGACGGCGGGCATCCATATCATCATCAGGTCCGATACATACACATTCGACTTTTTCCTGAGTGCCGACAACATGTTGCATGGCAGCCAAAAACTCCACAGCCAAATTGCCGTGCGTCACAAAAACCAATCCGATCATTTTGTTGCTCCGCCCGTCCATGTTTTGATTGCGCCGAATGATTTTAAGATTTCTTCTTTACTCTTGGCTCTGAATAATTCATCCGCGCGAATACGACGGCCGTTCAAAACAATTTCTTCAACATTCTCAACGGCAACGGCATAAACACGATCAACAACTTCGCCATGCAATTCCACAATCATAACAACTTCGGATTCAGCCAAAACGGCGGCTGTTTCCGGATCAATATTGTCTAAAATAATGGAACGGCGATCATCGCGGCGCAACAATGCCGTTTTTTTGCTGTCAAATTGCAAAAGCGGTTCTTGCGGCTCATCATCGCGTGCATCAATAAAGATAGCCAATTCGCCGTATTTATTTTCTATGATTTCAAAAAAGTCTTGTTTTTCCATCAATGTATAATATTGGTTTTCCATTCTTCTTCCCCAATAAGTTTTCAAAGTTATTTGAGTTTAAAACATTTTTTTATAAATGTAAATCTTAACTTTCAGCTTGTTATCTTACTTTATCATTTTTCTTTAAGGATTCTTTTAAGAGCTCTTTCATCTGGACCGAATACGATTTACCGCCGCTCTTTTGCTTATCCTCCGGTTTGCGCGATGAAGTCTGACGTTTTATTTCCGATAAGCGAGCTGTTTGTCCCGATTTTTTCAAAATCAGTTCGGCGGTTTGATTCTGTGATAAATTCTTTTGTGCGATATCCTTTACATCATCCATTTTCAAAGATTTGACTTTACGATTTTCGGTCACATCTTTGACCTTACGGACACCTTCAACGATTTTGCCTTCGTTATGCTTGGTCACTTTACCTTCAATTCCCATTTTTTCGGTAATATTATGTTCTAAGGCTTCGCGTCTTAAGCGACTCGGATTATAAATGGCATCTTGCATTTCTTTGGCAAATTCATCGGAGGTCATTTTCCGCAAACCGGCTTTTCTGAGTTGTGTATCGGCTTGTTCTAAAGCATCTTGTCTGCCTGCATTTTGTTCATGCCGCGTAATTTCGATATTGGTATTTTGCATAATTTGCCGGCGCTCGTTATCCGATAACGATGCCAATAAAGTATTATCACCGTTTGAAGCATCGGTTTGATTGATTTGTAATTCTTGCAATGAACGAATCACATCTTCATCCATGCTGCCGTCATCATCTTCATCATACGAATCGCGAACTTTTTTGCGTAATTTTTTCATATTTTTCGGCAGCGCACTGATCTTCTTTTTGCCTTTTTCGGCGTTATATTGCTCAGCTTCCTGCACATTGATTTTAAGCGTCAGGCGCTCGTTATTATCGAATCCTTTTTTATCCGATTTACCGCTTTTATTTTGCGTTTCTTTTTTATCGTCCTGTTCGTCGTCTTTATCTTCGTTTTTGATATCGGCCATTTTAATTCCTTTATGCTTTTATTCAATATAGCGTTTTATTGATAAAAATACAACTTCATTTTACACTGTAAGTAATCATAATAGAGCCGTCGTAGAAAATCAACGGTGCCACACTGATTTTAACATTGTCATCGCGCACCAGATTAAATTTGCGGCCCTCGGTAATATTGGCTATCATACTTTGTCTGAATGTTTCCCAATCTTCAATATTTGAAAAGAACAGTTTTTGATAGGCGATAATTTCTTCCAGTTTCGGCTCGTCCTGTAACTTTACAAAGTCAATACTCCACAGTTTCAAATATGCTTTATTATAAAATTTCAGGCGTTGATTTGCCCCGAAAATAACGACCGAATCGGTCAGATTATCCAAAATATTTTGCTGCATGGAAGTCAGTTCGTTTAATCGGCGCATCGTCGCCAAACGATCCGAGACATCTTCGTAAGCAAAAATAACACCGTTCGGATGCGGTGCACGCAAGCGGCGAATCGTCCGTCCGTCGGATAAGTGCAACAAATCTTCTTTCGGTTCCAACAGATTATCAAAAATACTCAGTTCATCTTCTTTATACGCCTTAAAATCCGGAACCGGCGGCAACATTTTATGCTCGCGAATATTATCTATAAACTGCAGATATGTCGGCATTTTTTCTAAGAATTCAGGTTCTAAATTCCACAAATATTTGAACGACGTGTTGGAAAAGAACAATTTCATTTTGGCATCATAAATCGCAATAGCCGTACCGAGTGCCGATAAAATATCCAAATGGTTATTTTGATTAATGCGAAAATCACGCTTAGCTTTTTCCAAATCAGTAATATCGTTTAAGTAGCCGACCGTTCCTATTTTATCCAAGATATCGCCGACAAAATACGGATTTTCCTGTACTTCATAATTATACAGTTCGCCTTTATGTACCATATTAAAGGTCATTTTCTGGATTTTTTTGGTTTTCTGGGCTTCTTGTGCGATTTTTTTAGCCACAGCTTCGCCTTTGCCGTTACTCAACTCGACATTTTTGCGTAAGACCTCTTCTTTATTGCTTAATCCGCTGTATTCAAGATATTTCTTGTTTACCGCCAATAAATTCAGGTTTTCATCTCGCAACCACAACGGATAATTCAAACCATCGATCATATTTTCGTATTGTTTTAACAAATGCTGAATATTTTGTTTTTCGTTTTCCAAATCCGTTAATTTAGCAGCCTCGGCCGTCACTTCGCGAAACCAGACAACATCGCAATACAAATCACCGTCCCGACCGCAAACGCGGTTGCCGTAAACACAGATATAGCGATGTTTACCTTTAAGCGTCAGGATATCTTCGAAAGCCAGTCCTTCCTGTTTAAGCATAACCACATATTTTTTAAGTATTTTGGCATCATCTTTGGTAAAAGAATCGGCAATTTCTTCAAATGCCGCAGTCGTTCCGTTTTTAAGATCGAGCATAACCGATAAGCGTTTGGAACACTTTTCCACAATCCCTTTTTGCGGATCTTTTACTTTTTGGTCGGGATAGACAAAGCAAAAATAGCCGTCTTTGGCTGAAAATAAGAGTTCGTTGCAACGCTCGCGATCACGTTTGATAAAGTATATTTTGCATTTATGCTTATATAATTGAACCTGCATATAAATAATCACGCTGATCATGATTACTTCAAAAATCAGGCTTAAAATCACTATATCTCTGAATATTTCTTCTTCGCTCATGAGAATTTCTTTACAAAAAATATTTGCGCTTGCCTAGATTTTATATTATATACGTCAAAAGAAGCAATTAATTTTTTTGCATGGTTGATAATTTTTTGAACAATGGAAGATATGTATGTACACACTTGCTTTTGATACAACTGCCGACGGATGCTGTATTGCACTGCTTAATGACACCAGAGTTATCGAAAAGTTTGAGCAAAGTACCGACTTTGGGCAGGCAGAACTTTTAATGGTCGAACTTGATGAAATTCTCAAAAAAAATAATCTCAAGTTTGAAAATATCGGTTTGTTATGTGTTTGTATCGGGCCCGGCTCTTTTACGGGTGTACGGTCTTCTATCGCTGCCGCTCGTGCTTTTTCTTATGCGTTGCCGCACATGGCAATTACCGGCGTTTCGGCTTTTGAAGCCTATGTTCATTCTCTTGATATGAGTGAACTTTCGGAATTTAATGCCGTGATTATCGAAACCAAACGTGAAGATTTCTATTTTCAGCTGTTTAACGGCAAGCTGGAAAAATTGTGTGAGCCTGTCGCTCTGCCGTATGAAGAGATTATATCTATGCTGAAAGGCAAAACCGTCACCCTTATCGGGAACGGTGTCGAAAGATTTTTGGATAAGCCGAGCGGACTGGTTTTACATGCCATCCGTATGGATAAAAATGCGTCCGTCTCCGATTTGGCCGCCTGCGGACTGCAAAAATACAACACCAAAAAGCTTAATTATCCGAAACCGCTATATTTAAGAGCACCTGATGTTTGTGTAAAATCTTAAAAATTATATGGATATCTGAAACAGAAAAGTGTATTAGTGTAAAAAACATTGTTTAACTATTTAAAGTGAGGAAAAAGTGACTAGATCAGAATTAATCGAGAAAATCGCAGCTCAAATGCCTACTTTGACCGTCAAAGATATTGAAGGTATCGTTAATGTCGTCTTCGAGAAATTAACCAATGCCTTGGCAGCAGGTGATCGTATTGAAATCAGAGGCTTCGGTGCATTTTCGGTCAGAACCAGAAAACCGCGTGTTGCCATCAACCCTAAAAATAAAGCAAAAGTTGAGGTTCCGTCTAAAAATATTATTCACTTTAAAACCGGAAAAGAATTGCATGATCGCTTAAATCCTGCTTCTTAAACGGAGTCTAATTTTACAACATAGGAGAACGATATGAAATTTGCTTATTACATTATTGTTATACCGGTTATTGCTCTGTTGATTTGGTTATTGTATGGTGTGGAAACTTCGGAAGAAGGTATTTCTTTTGCGCCATACCCGCAAGATTGCTTTAATCCGCAAATCGTTCTTATTTTATGTGTTGCCGTCGGTTATATCATCGGTAAGCTGAACTCATGGTTCAATTATATACCTCTGCGTCGCGATTTGCGCCAACAGAAAAAAGCTAATAAAGCATTGAACATGGAACAGGCTAAGTTGAATAATACCGTTAATGATTTAAAACAAAATATCGCCGGCCTGCAAGAAAAAGTTCAGGCAAATCCGTCTGCCGCGATTGTATCTGAGAAAAAAGGTATGAAATCCGTATTTTCCAAAATTACATCCGCATTCGGTTCTAAGAAAGGAAACTGATTTATGAATTGGCTAACTGATATCGTTCGCCCAAAAATTCAGAAAACAACACCAAAAGAAATTGCAGATAACCTTTGGATCAGATGTCCAAACTGCAATCAAATGCTGTTTTCAAAAGAACTTAAAGAATCGCATTATGTTTGTACCTCGTGCGGACATCATTTGCGTTTGTATGTTGATAATCGCTTTCGTCTTTTATTTGATGATGCTCAGTATACCATGCTTGAGTTACCCCCGGTTATGGATGATCCGCTTAAATTTAAAGATGTTCAAAAATACAGCGACCGTCTGAAAGCTAACCGTAAAAAAGCCGGCACAAATGATGCCATTCAGGTTGCGACCGGTACAATCGGCGGAATCAACAGCGTAGTCGCCGTCATGGACTTTTCGTTTATGGGCGGATCAATGGGTATTGCCGTCGGCGAAGGTATTGTTACCGCCGCACATCGCGCCTTGGTACATAAAGAGCCGTTGATAACGGTATCGTCCTCCGGCGGTGCGCGTATGCAGGAAGGTATGCTGTCCTTAATGCAAATGGCTCGAACGACGGCTGCCGTTAATGAACTGAAAGAAGCGGGAATCCCGTTTATCTCTATTTTAACCGATCCGACGACCGGTGGTGTTTCGGCTTCATTTGCCATGCTCGGGGATGTTAATATTGCCGAAAAAGGTTGTTTAATCGGATTTGCCGGTCCGCGCGTTATCGAACAAACCATTCATGAAAAATTACCTGAAGGTTTCCAACGCGCCGAATACCTGTTGGAACACGGTATGGTCGACATGGTGGTTGAGCGCGGTAAAATGAAAGAAGAACTGGTTAAAATTCTTAAAGTTTTAACGGCTCATATCAAAAAATAACCGGTAAAATATAATCAAATCACTTTTAAAAAGTCAGCCTAAGTAAATATGTTGACTTTTTTTTGGGCTAAGCGTATACTCTAAAGCAATAATTTACTATTTTATATATATTTATGAAGCATAGAATTTTTTATCAACAAAGACTTGTCCTTTTTGAAAATAAAGGCAAGTACACGCTCTACAAAAGGGCCAAACAAATTCCCCGAAAAGGTGAATTAAAGCAATTGCAAGCCGTCGACTTCATACCGGAAAACGCCGATTATATCGCCGTTTACCCTGAATGCGGTCTTATTGTTGCCAATGAGGCATTATACTCCGTTAACGGAGAAAAAATTGCGGCTTGTCCTCTTAACGGCATACAAATTTCATCTAAACACGGTGTTCATATCATCATGACGGACACATCTTCCTGCCGACACAAGCATCTTATTTTGTGGGACGGCACAAAGAGCTTGCTGAATGTCGAATACCAAAAGTTTGTTGAAAGCGATTTTTACTTTGCCGTTTACGATAAAAAATGGTCAGTCTATGATTGGAAAGGACATCTGAAAAACAAAGATTATCAAATTGCCGATGATGACATTCGTATTGAAGGTCATTTTCTGATCAAAACGAGTGCCGGTAATCACGAGTTATACTCTCTGAAACAAGGGCAGTTACTAAAGCGCAAACAAAATGTCATCATGTGCAGCAAAACGGATGATTTTGCTTTATGTGCTTCGCTGAACCGCCGAGTTGAGATATTTCATCGTGACGGATGGTATTGTTTGAATGATATTACGTTTTTCGGATTGCTGGAAGATATCAAATTGTTCTACGTTCAACAAGAAGACAAATATTATTTGTACCGCGATTCGCGACTGGAACCGTTTCTTGAACATGAATTTCCGGAAGGTTTTGATTTTGTCTCGTTCGACGAGCAAACTCAGACATTAATCGTAAAATCTGCTGGCAAGACATTTATTATCAATAAAAGAAAAGCTCTCGGCATCGGCTGAGAGCTTTTCTTTTGTTATAAGGACTACCAAACCTCGTTATATTTAAGATTCGGATCGTTCAAACGATTTAAGTATTTAGAATCCCAACCATCTTTTCTGAAGTTGGACGAAATTCTGTTCAACGGATGATACTTATCGACATATTTATCATAAGTGCTGTCATCATACGGTTTAGATGAAACCTCTAGAGCATCGTTATTGCGGTTGAAATAGCAAAATGTGGTTACGGTAGCTTCCAGAGAGTACTTTTCAACCGGAAAGACATTCCATGCCAAACGATTACTTTTATCAACGACTTTTGTACCCGAAGTAGACAGATATTGATCATAAATACTTCTGTCATAAATATAGCCGACCAATACAGCCCATGCTCTGGTATAATCGGAACCGCAGTCACTGCCGTATACCGTTGATTTTGTTTTACAAACCGGTACGACCAAGGATTTAAGCCATGTATTTTGTTGGAAAACAAACGGTTTCAATGTATTATTGGCTGATTCCGCCGTTAATACATAGCGTATCGGTGTACCATCATTGGTTTTAGCCTTTGCCGTGAAATTTTTCATATCATCAACGACAAAGTCATCCGAATACCCCGAGAATGTGAATCTACCACGGTAACCACCATCGCTGTAAGTGTCACCTACGGTTAATTGACGATATTGAGGTAAGATTTTGTTTTTCCAATCGTTGTCAGACGTTTTCATTGCCGTAGCAACTTCCGGCGTAGCCATTAACGCTTCTTCAACCATATATTTTGAACCGTTAGTTTGACTTGTCTTTACAACATTACCGGCCTGAGCCATATGCATACTTAACGGATTGACCGTAACAACACGGCCATATCCCGGCGGGCATTGCGGTGTCGGAACCGAACCGGTATATGGCGAAGCCCAATCCGACCCGTTTAGAGAAGGTGTCTTTCCACCAACTTTAATAACGCTTCCATCAAATTTGAATTCAAATTTATCCAGATTATCATCATTGGTATTACTTGCTATATAGATACCTTTGGTAATGAAGTCCGGCAATACGTCGCTCAAACGTGCACCACCGCGAGTCGTCAATTTAATATCGTGCATAACGGATGTATATGCCGGATTTACCATATAGGTATCATAACGATTTTGGTTGTCACCGTTATAATCGGTATATGTACTACCGGAAAACATATTCGGCACTTCAACATAATTCCCGGATTTATCCATGTTATTGGCAACAAATCGGCTGGCTTGAATAGTACCATTTGCTGTTTTAGCATGCAAAATGCCGCTGCCCCCGACATCGCTGCTCGGTTTTTGTGGCATAATACTTACCATACCCTTACGAATGTAGACAGTTCCAGGATCCATAACTTTTCCGTTTTCTTGAAATTCATTGGTTTCATCATTGTATGCTGTATCAAACTTATGCGTTGCAGGTTGCTGTGATAGGTCAATATACACCGCTTTAGCATCTTTGTTACCGGAACTACTGCTGTTGTTGATATTAACACCCGCATCTTTATCATGACGACCTATAGCCATATATTTATACGGGGCATCACCTTGTTCGGTAAAGACAGTCTTTCCATGAACCGCCATATCATAATGCGCATCATCTCTCGGACCGTTGACCATCGTGTCTACATAACCGGTATCACTATATTTGTCATTTCCGGCAATAGCGATCACACTGTTACCGCTTTTGTTAAACACATTAAAATTAGCACCATCCAAATCCAAATTACCATTCTGCCCTATACGTACGCGGAATTCGGAATAATTATCAGCCACCGCATCAAAATCGAATTCTCGACCATAAATCCTTTCAGTCAACAGATTATTGCCTATTTGTACTCTTCCGCCATCAGTTTTTGCTCTCAGCTTGATATCTGTTGCCGTTGCTTCAATAGCATTCGAATAATTATCGCCATAGTTCACAACAGATAATGTAGCGGCATTCGGATCCATATCGTCATCTGTTCCGTCACCGCCGGCACGCATTTGGAAACCGCGATTATAGACATCCATGGCAATTTTAGCACTGCCGTCATTACGACGATTGGTACCGTATATTTTGACACCGTCTTTATCAACATTCAGCCATTGATATTGGTCATCAACTTTTTCGGAACCGGTTTTTAATGTCGCGGTTCTGAGGGCTTGAGTATCAACCTGATCAGCAGCCAATAAACCTTTGACGCGCGTATTTGCCCCCATAATAATCGGGAAAGCCTGTGCATTATTATAACTGATTTCCGGCAATGCAACTTTTGACGCACCTTTATTGAGTTTCTTATAACCGCCGTTCATCATCACAATATTGGCAGCCGTTGCCGAATTTTCTACGGATGTTTTTACGGTTTCATCTCCGACTGTATTCATCTTAAACATATTATCACGAATTAAGCTCAAATCTGTCGCACCGCCTTGCGTATGTGTTGCTTTTAAGGCAAAATCTTTATTAGCATCACTGCCGACACCAATGTTGATTTCACCATTATAAGTATCAGAGGCAAACCCTTCGGCCAAACTGATATTTCCATATTGAGCTAAATTTCCGCTGCTGGTTACTTGGAACAAATAACCGCCGTCATTTTTTAAAACCTTCGATCCGCTTTTCTTGGCAAATTTTAAATTTCCGTCACCAACGAAAAATTCTTCGGCCGCTGCGCTGAGTGTCCCGCCGAGAATTGTATTTTTATTTGCGACGTCTTTTGAAATATATAAACCGACATTATTTACACCGCTTGGTAGCGTTTCAGCACCGATAATCATACTGTCAACACTGCGAATACTGTGTCTAGGTGCCCCCTCCGGCGTATCGATCGGGTGTTCATCCCCGTCATTATAGCCACCCATATATAAATCGGTACGCATTGTATTACGCCACTTTTCTTCGTCACCTTCGTATGTTCTTTGCAGATATTTTGAGTTATCCAAATCGGCATTACCCATTGTACTGCCGTTTACGGCATTAGAGGTTGAAGCCACTAAAGAGTATACCGGAGAGTTATCACTCGGAAATACATTAGAATAATCTGCACCGCTCAATGTCCAGATACCTCCGACACCGCGCGCATTATTCGGACCTCTGACATAACCGCCGTTTGCACCGATTAATGAAGCAATACGCGCGGTTCTTTCTTGGCCGATACCGTCATCTTCGCCGCCTTTGGCCGGAAATAACGCAAATGCCGTCAGATTTGTACCGTTTCTTACAATACTGATTTTAGGTGTATCATACTCGTATAAAGCATGATCAACTTGAAAGTTATAAGGTAAAAACGCATCCAATTCGCCACCGGCAATATCAATCACTTTGACATCCTGACCGGTTTCTTCCATATCACTGATAATGGTTACATAGTTGGAAGACATCAACGCATTGGCCGCACTCATATAAGTACGAACCGTTGTTGCCGTATTAATATCTTCCACTTCCAGCGTTCTTTCAGCAGATTTTTTATACATCGTCGGGGTGACGACTGCCATCAAGCCAAGCATCGCCAACGCTTCTACCATCATACCGCCTTTTTCGAGGATGGATTTTTTTGTATTAAATTTTTTCATCTGCGTTCTCCTTTATACTTTACATTCATAATAATTCATTACGCCCTCTATGAGTATTGATCTGAATAATGGTCTGAATAAGGATAATAATCACCCATTAATGTTTTACAGTGGTGTCCTTTATCCGAAGTCATAAATCTTTCATACGCAAACAGACACGGATGAGTGGCATCTCGACATTCGTCCAGAAAATCCGGCGTATTCCAAATAATCGCTTGCGGACTGATGTGCGTGTATTTCTGAATAATCTCGTCATCTTCCGTTTGTTCGGCTATACTGACTTTAGCACTGTAACCGCGAAGAATACATCTCATTCCTCCGGCTGCATACGAACAATCGGCCCAACCGTAAATCGAACCGGCACTTGAGGCTTTTGATATCAGGTTTACCAGTGCCGGTAAAGGCTTAACCACGCCGGTAGCGTCTACGTCTTTCGAGAGCCATCTGTCCGGTATTTTGGTGTATGATACGGCATATTTGTAACTGTATTTATTGCATTGAACAAACGAATTTGAGCCTTCCGTATCTTCCAGTCTTTTCTTGGTACAGGCTATAACATGGTGGACATCCAATAAATTGGTATCCTCTTCGTACCCGATAGGTAAATTAGTTGCAAAATCGGTATATGGCAGAGTATTCATAAAGGTTTTATCTATCACAACCGAATTATCTCCTTGATGCCATCCCGGACCTAAATCGGTATAACCGTTATTGCAACGTAATATAACTTCACACTCCATTGTCCGTACAAATGCCAAATGTTCGGCACGAAAGCGATTAACGGTTATAGAAGCTTTTACCTCGTTCGCGGAATTATCCGCTTCAGGACGAGGCGAAAGATTAAAAAAGCTCAATGCAACCATTATCGTTGCCAGAAAAATCCATATGTACATAACATATCACTCCGATAAAGGAAACTCCTTTATTGTAACAGTATCACAAAAATCCCGAAAATACCAGAACTATTATAGAATCTGACATATTCTTCATATTTTTGTAATAATTTATCATCATCGCGGTAAAAAAAATATTAAAGCGGCAAAAGCAATTATTTTTTTATTCAGATATGAAAAATCCCCCGAAAACTTAGCCTTTCGGGGGATTTTTCCAAGACAACCGAATTATTCGGTATAATCTTTTATCCATAAATCAAGCATTTTTTGGTCTTCTTCACTCCAGCCCATGACATAATTCTGTCCGAAGCAAATCAACGGTGTACCGGCCATATTACCGATTTTATAGGTCTTGACCGCATCGGCAAATAATTTCATATTCCCCGGCATCTTAATATTTAATGCTTTAATCTTGGCATTCGGATGCTTTTCATGCAAATATGCGGCTGCCTCATGGCAATGCGGGCAAGTTTCCTGATAAAAGAAATAAACCTCATTTGCGCTTAAAGCAATAATATCTTTTTCTTGAGCTTCAGTTGTTTGCGAAACTGCAGCGGTATTTTCGTTTTTTTCCGTCGTAACAGCATTTTCTTTGTTTTCTTCGGAATTGCAGGCCGTAACCAATAAAAGTCCGCCGGCACATATCAATAAGCTTAATAATCTGCGTATCATTTTTTTACTCAATGCAACAATTAACGGCTTTACGCACGATATTTTTCATTTTTGACAAAGCGCTGCCGCCGTTTTCCGGCTCTGCAGCACTGACTTCTACTTTTTCTTCGACTTTAACCGGAGCTTCATTCAAAGCTTCGCTGGCTTTAACCGACAACTGTTTAACGGCATCAATATCCGGTTCCAACCACTTCAAATCTTTGGTTTCCATCATCCCCATATTCAAGCCCCAAAACAGGCAATACATATCATAAGCCGAATTAAACAACTTATAAGCTTCTTCATCTTTACCTAAAGATTGCTGTTTGGTACCGACTTCCATCAAACGCATGGAAGTTGCCAATAAATGCTTTGACATACACCAAACTTCGCCTTCATAGCTCGGGATAATTTTTTGCAGCAAATTTTTACGGGTTTCACGAACTTCTTTAATTAAATCATAATAAGAAGTTTTACCGGTTTTTGCGCCTGAAAACACCAGATGTTCCTCAATGGAAATCAAATTCATTATGGCAATGCTCAAATCCTGATCCGAAGACAAGTCTTTCGGGTTCATTTTTTTGGTAGCATCAATTCTTTCTACAAATTCTTTAACATTTCCTGCTTTTTTCATTTTTTTACTCCCATAAGCTTGAAATATGTGTCTAACATAATAAGGAACATTTATCTTGTCAAGGCAAACCTCTTATGCTGTGCGTTTATTATTGATTTCGATTTTTCTTTTTGTTATGTTGATATCAAGGAGAATAACAATGGGCGCATTACTTTCATATATACCTTTCACATCTGTCGGCAGCGGTGTTTTGGGCGTAACGTTTTCGTTGCTTTTAGTCACGATTATGCTGGGACTATGGGTTTTGGTTTTAATGGTTTTGCACCCGTTACACGCCACGTTTTTTCTTATCACTGCCTTAGCGGAATACGGTATCATCACGTTAACCGGGTTTCATCTGTGGCCGGATTTTTTTGCTTTCTTCGGCATCTACATTTTTTTGTTTGCCACTTACACCCTTCTGCTGCGCAAATGGTTGCCTTTACCTAAAACCGAAATCGAACATTTAATTAAATTAACGCAGTTAAAACAAGACGGCCTGCTTTCGGATGAAGAATTTCAGGCCGCCAAAAAGAAATTACTGAAATTATAGCTCAGTACTCATCATCGCTTATATCCGAATCAATCCATAATGAATTGATAAATGCCTGTTGACGATCATGAACGGTATCACACGAAATTTTTCCGTTTTGATCGGTTAAGCATTGTACGCCGACATCTGCCGACTGATAATTACCGTACTTGCCGTAAATATCCAAAATAAGCGGCAACATATCTTCCGCTTCCATAACGGTTTGGGCGCAAAATGACGATGTATAGCGCGGTGTTGATGTTTCACGCCGGCCGATATTAAGCGTAAAACAAGTTTTATCCCTGTCAACCACCATATTGGCATTTCCGGTATATGCGAGCGAAGTTCCCTCTTCTTCAGCCGTAAACAATGCCGAATCGGATTGCGTGTTGGCATACGTTGTGTTTTTATAGGCTTGTCGCTGTTTATAAAAAGTTTCAATATCAAATATAGCAATAAAGTCCGCATTTTCGGCCGATGCCGAAGTTTTCATACCGACCTCGCCGAATTTATTGCTTAATACACGGCGAATCTGACCGGCATAATTGCTGCGCAGATTGCTTCTGAAATAAATGCTTTTACCGTGATCACCAGACATATTGTTATCGATTTTAAGGCGGTAAGAATCCTGCGCACAGGCTGATAAAACCAGACAAAACAAACTTACAAAAATTTTTTTCATATATTCCTCTTTATTGTGATTTATTGCATAACTTTAACATTTTCTTGATATTATCCAGAATATATGTATTTTATCTTTCGTCAAAAGTAAAACAAAATGGATACACAGAATAATAACATTAACCTATTTGCTTTAACGGACTGCCATCAGGAAGCCCGCAAATTGTGTCAGTTATTCAGCGGTATTATACGCCGTGTACCGCAAAACGGCAAAAATACGCTGATTTGTGATTGCGGCGATTTATTTAAGGGAATTTATGATCGTAACCTGTGTGTCAACAGTTATTTGCAACTCAGACAACAACTGCCCGAAGCTAAAATCGTATTGGCACTCGGCAATAACGACTTCGGAATTAATGCCGAAAGTTTTGACTTTTTAAAGCAAACCGCCAAGCGTTTTAATCAGGCTAATATCCACTTGTTGTGCGCTAATCTGCGTGATATCGATACCGATACTTATCCGCAATGGGTTGATCCTTATATTTTGCTGGATATCAACCAAAAAAAGTTTTTAGTGACCGCTTTTTGCGTAAATTATATTCGCTTACAAAAATACGGACTTTATCTGGAAAAAATATCCGATGCCTTTTTGCGGCTCAAAGAAACCATAAAATATATTCAGCCCGATGCCTG
>CAMVHF010000017.1 GCA_947167235.1 uncultured Alphaproteobacteria bacterium | reverse complement strand
TTACGCAAAGATTTTTCAACTAACCGGTCATAATTTATTTCATTAACAAAATCTACCATTTTTACATCCCAAAATTAAAGAAAGAGCCGTTCTGTTGCTGGGTGGCTCATTCCCCACTTTAAACTAACCAAAGCCTAAAGGATTTAGGTTTGTTGCTTTCGCATTAAGCAGCTACGGCAACTGGTGCAAAATTATCATTTGCATTCATTTATTTTGAACCGATAACGGTGGTGTCTTGCCGGACACAACACATATCTTTACTATACACTGTCAAACCTAACTCACCCCCATAAATGGTGGAGGTGCCGGGTACTGCCCCCGGGTCCAATGTACCTATTTCATAAGGCCTCTGGTGTCACAGTCAATTACTTGACGTTAATATTATATACATTTTTAGCAAAAATTCAAGTTCTATTATAAAATTGCTCAGAATTTGAAACTTTTTTGCGGTTTAAAACACTTATAAAACAAATAGTTAGTGCTAAATATCGGCTAAAATATAGGACAAAAGACTCTTTTTGCTGGATTTTTTCAAAAAGCCGTGTTATATGACTCTGTGTTTAACGGATTGTTAAGTATTTTTAATATTCGGTTAAATATGGTTAATACCGCGCGATTTGACGGCATTGAGTTGCAAAATGTGTGGAAATTCTTAAAAGATGGGAAACATATTGTCGGTCGGCGGTCAGTAAGGGTGACACGTCATCGTGTTTGATAAATTCAGTTTAGTACTCGTCAGCGGTCTGATATTATTCAGCAATGCTATTTATGCCAATGAGGACTCTGACGTTTTGCCAATAAAAGAGCAGCTGAGCGATAGTGCTCTTTGTTCGGTAGCCGCTAAAAAGGCCGGTGTCGAATTTGGCGTTAATTATGATCTGTTGCAAACCATTTCAGCGGTCGAAAGCGGCAGATGGGATGATCTGCAAAACAGATATGTTGCATGGCCTTGGACAATCAATGTCAACGGAAAAGGTTATTATTTCCCTTCAAAAGAGGAAGCAATTGCGGCCGTGAAAAAATTTCAGGCCGAAGGTGCAACCAGTATCGATGTAGGTTGTATGCAGGTTAATTTGAAGTATCACGGTGCAGCTTTTGCATCTGTTGATGAGGCTATTGATCCGGAACAGAATTTGAAATACAGTGCTAAGTTTTTGCGCTCGTTGTATTCAAAAAACGGTAACAACTGGAAAAAAGCGGCTAAGCGCTACCATTCAGGTAATCCGAGCGAAGGCGAGAACTATACCAAACGTTTGGAAAGACGCTTTGAAACGTATAAGGTTGCCGGTCTGTCTCAGGGTAAAGAATTGTTTTAATAATGGTCGCTGAGATATCAAAGTATAAAAAAGAATATGTCGTAAAAAGCTATGAAGGTGATTGTCATGGCTTTTTGCGTCTATTGAGCTTAATGAACTGGTTGCAGGATATTGCGGTTGAAAATGCCCAGTATTTGGGATTCGGCTTTGATGTTTGTCGTGAGCATAATCTGGCTTGGGTCGGTTCAAATTATGTGGTTAAAATCGGCAGATTGCCTAAAATTGATGAGCATATCGTTATAGAAACATGGCCGGCCGAAGGCAAACTTTGGGGCGCCGTGCGTGATTTTATTATCCGTGATGAACAGGGAAACGATATTGTACGCGCCAGCAGTCAGTGGGTGCTGATTAACTATGAATTGCGGCGTCCGGTGTTATTAAAAAAATATTTTCCGGAATATCACTTTTTACCGGAGCGTGCCGTTGATACGGAATTTCCGAAAATCGAAGCGCCGGAAAGTCAAAGCACCAAAGAATTTAAGGTGCGTTTTGATGATATAGACGTTAATAACCACGTCAATAATGCCGTATATCCGTTGTGGGCAAGTGAAAGTGTCGACAGCGCATATCGTTTGACGCATACGGTTGAGGCTATTGAAGTGTGTTTCAAAAAAGAAGCTTTATACGGCGAATCGGTTGAAGTACATTGCAATATGCAAAATGATGAAAGCGTACATGTTATTAAAGATAAAAACAGTGGGCAAGAACTGGCCGATTGCCGCATCAAATGGCGAAAAATTACATCATAACCATCGGCATCAGCGCTTTACGCGGCGTAATATTTTGTTTTAAAACCGCATGAAAAATCGGGTAAGCCCGTTCACATTCGGTGATGGCAATATTTAAGATTTGTGAAAGTTTATCGGTCAGGTTCAGATCTTTTTCATCAACAAATACCGAATGTTTGAAAATCGGCATTTTGGCTTCTTCCCAATAAGAAAAATAACCAACCCAAATATCTTCGTTCAGTAAGGCCAAAAGTTCAAAAATGCTCGGTAAATTTACGATTTCAGGCTCAATGTTGATCAGACATGATATATGCAGACAATTCATCTGTTCTTCCCATGCAAAAAAGAGCAGCATATTGTCCCATTTCCCGGATATTTCTACAACGACTTCATTAGGATTGCGGCGCTCAAACGTATGCTTGTGATGAGCAAACAAAAACTCGATATCATCAATCGGATTATATTTGTAAAGTTTTTGAGCGAGCATAAGGATTCCTTTATCAAAATTGACATCCTTAGAATTGCATATTCAAAAGCCAAAAAACAATTTATATAAATAAGTTTTCCACTTTTTTGCAGATAAAAAATTTTTGATTTTTTATAAATGACGCAAAAACAAACAGATAAAAAATTATGTGTTTATAATATTTTTTTTAATGTGGATTATATGTTTTTTATTAATATACTTTTAAGCAATTAATTGTAAAGGAACGTAAAATGGTCGGATTGGCATATCCCGAAATATCACCGATAATATTTTCAATAGGTCCGCTGGCCGTCAGATGGTATTCTATGGCTTATTTGGCGGGAATTTTGCTCGGTTGGTGGTTGGTCGCCGGCAGAGTTAAAAGATATGATATCGGTTTAAGTAAAGAAAATCTTGAAGATTTGGTATTTTATGTGACGCTCGGTGTTATTTTGGGCGGACGGTTCGGGTATATCTTGTTTTACGGACAAGAACAATATCTTAAGAATCCGCTGGAGATTTTTGCCATTTGGCACGGCGGTATGTCATTTCACGGCGGTATTATCGGTGTTATCATCGCCTTGTGGTTGGCGGCGCGCAAGTTGAAATTTTCGTTTTTGAAAATTACCGATTTGGTGGCTTCGGTCACGCCGATTGGTGTATTTTTCGGCCGTCTGGCAAATTTTGTTAATGATGAATTGTGGGGCAGAGTAACCGATGTCGCATGGGCGGTACGGTTTCCGAACGGCGGTTATCTGCCGCGTCATCCGTCACAAATTTATGAGGCCTGCTTAGAGGGCTTATTGCTGTTTTGTATTTTAAATGTTCTGTGGCGGTTTAAATATTGCCGTGAGCATGAAGGTACCATATCGGGCGTATTTTTGCTCGGTTATGCCGTTGTCAGAATGATAAGCGAACAATTCCGCGAACCGGATGCGCAAATCGGCTTTTTGATGTTTGGAACAACCATGGGACAACTTTTATCGGTACCGGCAGTTTTGTTGGGCTGCTATTTACTGATTCGGCCGCTTATCTCCAAAAAGGTTAAGCCTTTGTCGTAATATTACAGTTAAAACGATAGTTTTTGTGCAAGGCATTATGAGCACGTTCGGTAACTTCCGAAGCGTTTAGGTCTTTACGCGTTTTTTCGGAAATACAAATTGAAATCGTAATTTTCAGACTTTTACGCGAAGTGAAAATAAATTCGGATGCGGCTATCGTGCGGCGGATATTTTCGGCAAATTCGTATGTGTGTCTGGCATCTTCGTTTTTGAATACCATAATCAGTTCGGCATCGTTATAGCGATAAAAGGTCAGTTCATACGGAAGCTCGCGGATTTTATTGATAATCATTTGTTCAAGTGATGCCAATTTTTCCGGGCCGTAAATCTGCAACAGCTTATCGCGGTTGTCTATGCTGTACAGAGCAATGGTGTATTTGAACGGAAATTTGGAATTGGCGTGCGATAAATAGGCATTTTTGCTGCCGACAAATTCTAAATAATCGTAGTGATAGCGGTGGTATAAATCAATAATGATTGATGAGAGTAAAAGCATTGCAGAACCCAGAGCAAACATTACTAAGCCGGATACCGTATTGGCATAAATCAGTTCCATCATTATACAAATTCCGGCATAAAACAGTCCGGTATTGAGAATCGAATTCTTCAGACAGATACCGATTAAAATCAAAAATAAAAAAATACACCATAGCGCACCGGCTTGCAGCGGTATGGCTTCCAAAGTGATTTCAATGTAAGGTATTTGCGTCATGTGTCCGCATACATTTTGCAAAAAGACGGCTTCGGTCAACAAAATCAATAAAGTGTATTTGCTGCCGGCAGAGGATAATTTGCTTTGCGGAAGAAAATGTAGTGCAAATAAATTCAGCGGAAGAGCAAAACTTAAACACTGAAATTCGGGCGAATTGATAAACGAATCGCCGTATTGCGTTTTCAGATGATTAATGATCAGATATGCCGCCAATGATACCAAAATCGTAAAAAACGGTTTTGCTTGATTAGCCGTATACAGCAGAACCAATGAAAAACAGGAAATACCCAAAAATAAATAGTGCAAAAGTACGGCCAGCGGAAATTCGAAAGGTTGTTGCGCATAAAAAAATACTAAAGCACATAAAAGCAACATCGACGGTATAAATGATCCGCGAATGGTCGAAAATATATATTTTATGCTGTTAAACTTGTGAATGTGCACAATCTTCTCCTTTGCCGAAAAAAAGATAGCACAAAAGAGTTTAAATTTTATTTATACATTTGATAATTGAGCTGTCGCCATAAGAATAGAAATGATATTTGTTGGCAACGGCATGTTGATAGGCCGATTTCATTCTTTCGGTGCCGCCGATAGCACAAATCAGCATAAACAGAGTCGATTTAGGCAGGTGGAAGTTGGTGATGATCATGTCTAAGATTTTAAATTTGTATCCCGGCGTGATAAAAATATCGGTCTCGCCGCAAAACGGATGCAGGATTCCGTTTTCATCCGCCGCACTTTCCAATAGGCGAACGGAAGTTGTGCCAACGGCAATAATTCGCTGCCCGTTTTTCTTGGCATTATTGATAATTTCACAGGCTTCCGGTGCGATAACACCGTATTCGGCATGCATTTTATGATTTTCGGTGTCATCGGTTTTAACCGGCAAAAAAGTACCGGCGCCGACGTGAAGCGTTAAAAATACGCGTTTTACGCCCATGTCATCGATTTCTTTTAATAATCTGTCGGTAAAGTGCAGTCCGGCCGTAGGTGCGGCAACCGCACCTTCATTTTTGGCATAAACGGTTTGGTAATTTTCTTTGTCGTTATACGGATTCCATAGCCCCGGTAACGGCTTATCACGCTTAATATACGGCGGTAACGGCATGGCGCCGTAGGTTTCGAGTTTTTTGTTCAGCTCATCCGGCGAACAGGTGAATTTGATTAAAACGCCGTCTTCGGAGTCTTTTTGTACGACTTCAGCCGTAAAATCAGAATCGTCGGCCGATATATCAGCCGTATAGAAACGAATGATATCTCCCGCGCGGAGTCGTTTTGAGTTTTTTATGAAAGACCACCAGCGAATTCCGTCATCCGGATGATACAGCGTGACTTCGACTAAGGCTTCGCCGCGTCGGCCGTATAATCGAGCCGGAATAACTTTGGTATCATTAAAGACCATGATGTCGTCGGGACGCAGAATTTTCGGCAAATCATAAAAATGCCGGTCATTTATAACATCTTCTTGCGATAAATCCAACAAGCGCGAATGATCACGCGGATTAGCCGGTTCTTTGGCAATAAGCTCTTTATCCAAATCAAAATCGAAGATGTCTACTTTCATTTTTTTCCCTTTCGTTTGCTGTGTTTATAATATAGCAATATTTCCCGCGCAAGTTATTTTTTTATAAAAGAATGGTTGTGGTTATATTGACAAATTTTCCGGAAAACAAGACAAATATATTAATTCTGCGGTTTTTTAAGAAAAAAAATAAAAAAAAATGTATTTTTTTGACAAAAAAGTGTTGCAAAAGAGTAAAAATTGATGTATAGTCAAGCATCATTTGAGAGAATATGCATTAAAAGGAGTTTATATAATGGCAAAAATCAATTTTCAAAATGAAGCAGAAGCTGTTGACGCATTAAATAACAGCTTTCTGAAATTTGAAGCCGCCGTAAATTATTTGACGGCTCAAGATCCGAATCATCCGGCTTTGGCACCGTTCAAAGGTCGTGATGTCAATGAAATTAAAGAAGAAAGAGCCAGAGATGTTATTCAAGCCATGAATATGGATGATGAATTTTGGGCTGCTTCTTCGTATATGCAACAAGTAAAAGATAAGTCTGCCGAAAACGCTCAGGCCGCCGAAACGGCTGAACGTACCGAAGATGCGGTCAAACAAGAAAATAATGTTAATCTTCCGCCTGAAAACAGTGAGGCTGTTGAACGCAATCAGGCTTATTTGACTCAAAAATTCGCTGAATTGGAAGAAAAAGATGAAAACGGCGATCCGAAATGGTATGCTTTGACCGCTGATGTCAGAAGCAAATTACATGCCGTTGATGATGATAATTCTCACAGCGATGAATTACAAAAGAAAACCGAAGAAACAATTTGGGAAACAACCAAAGCACAAATCTTTTCAACACGCGCTTTCGACTTCAACTTTATGAAGTTAAATGAACGCGATAAATCTTCTTTGTTGAAAAATGATGTTGCCGATGTTTATGCAGAACATTCCGCAAATATCGTCGGTGTTACGCCTGTTTTGGATGAAAAGCAGGATGAAAATCAAGAATTAATCCAAGCCGCTAAAGCTCGTGCCGAAGCATCGTTGGCAGCCATTAATGACTTTTTGGCTCAGAATAATGCCGAAAAAGCCGCTGTTAAAAAGTCTGCCGTTATCGCTTCTGCCGTTCATGCTTCTAAGAAATTGGATAACATTGTTTCTTTTGCAAAAAGCAAGAATTATTCGAAGAAAGCTGTTGCCGGTTTCAAATTGTTCGGTAATAAATTCTCCGAAAAAATGAAGACATTCTGGGGTAACGCTTACAGCGGTGCTAAAGAATATGTCAGCAACAACAAAACCCGTATCGTTGTTGATACATTGGCAACAACCGCTGTTGCATTATCACCGGTTACTTATCCGGTTGTGGCCGCTTATGCCGCTTATGCAACAATCGGTGCTGCTGTTTGGCCGGTTGTAGAAAAGAAAAACAAGATGAAAAATGCCTTGAAACGTCAAGGTCAATCGACTAAAGGTTTCGGCGGATTCTCCGGCTTGAAAAAAGCTTGGACAGCCTTAAAAGATGATAAAAAAGAATGGAAGCGTTATAAAAACAGAGCTTTGATGGGTGCTGCGGCAGGTGTTGTCGTCGGCGGTTTGATCGGTGCAGCTTCTACGCACGTTCTCCAAGGTGTATCGGCTTTTGCCACCAAGGCCGTTGCCACCGTAACTCGTGCAGCATCATCCGTTACCAGCCAATTTATGAACTGGTTGGATGCCAGAAAATTGGTTAAAGAAGAAGATAACGCTGAAAACCGTGCTAACTTAAAGAGTTCTAAGTGGGGCTTGATTATCGGTGGTGCTGTTGCTGCTGCCAGTGCTGCATTTGGTATCAGTAACTTGTTACATAGTGATACGCCGGAAGTTGATCCGAACAGCTTAGGCGGTAATGGTAATCAGCCGGCTCAAGGTATAGCTGATGGCGGTAACGGCGGCGGTTCCGATTCGGGTAACAACGGCGGCGGTGATTTGCCTCCGACTAATCCGGATGTTACGGTTCCTGATGCTTGGGATGCTTCAATGGGTATTACCGAAAGACAATGGAACGAAATGCATAATAAATTTACCGGTATCTTTGAAAAGCATGCCGAAATCTTCGGTATGGATAATAAAACACCGGCTCAGACCTGGCAGAATATTTACAATAATATTCACAATGCGCAAGAAGCCGGTTCTTTATCGAATGATATGACAACCGAACAAATCATGTATAAGTACATGAAGTTGATTGAAAATACCGAAAGAGTTGAAAAAGTTCCGGGTACAAAATTCTTGCGTACGGCTTTGGATGCCGATAATAAACCGATGTATTATGTTGATGCTAAACAAATGGCAGCATTGAATGATATCATCTTGTGTGGTAAGAAAGTCGAAATTTCTGCCGATGATTTAGCCAAGAGCTTGAACCGTATTACGGATAAAGGTGTATATGTCGGTGAAGGTGCCGGTGTCGGTCAGACATATAACCACTTTGTCGGTTTCGGCCGCGGTGAAGATTGTCCGGATGGCACACAAAATGTCAATGCTTGGGAACAAGGTCGTCCGAGAGTTAAAGTTGTTGAAACTCCGAAAGACGGTGAATTTGACCATAAAGAAGTTAAAGAAACCGAAACTCGGCCGGATGGTTCTTTCGATCATACCAAGGTTGAAAAAGTTGAAGTTGCCGATGGTACAGCAGATCAAGCTGAAATCAGTGATAATCTTACCACCGGTACGGCTGCAACAGATCATGGTTCTAATGATGTCGATGATCCGAAATCTCTGAAAGGTACAAAAGTTGGTGAAACCGGCAAAACTATTCCTGGTACAACCAGAACTGTTACGCCTAAGAGTGGTGGCAGAGACAGCTATTAATTATCATTCCTTTTAATGCAAAAAAAAGCTGAGCTTGCAAAAGTTCAGCTTTTTTCTTGTCAGATGATATATCTTGTGCTACATCACAAATAAATTATTGTCGGAAGGAAAAATTATGAAAGTGAAACAGTTTTTGGAATTCATATTTTGGAGTGTTGCAGCCTGTTTGCTGTTTTCGTATCAGTATAAGAGTTTTGCAGGTATTTACAGTAATATTGACTATTATATGCAGGCGGTACGCTTTAAGGTATTCCTGACAGATTTTTCATGGGGCGAAAAACTGTTTGAACAAACAAATTATCCGGCAGGTGCCGTTATCAGCGGTAACCGCGCTCTTGATCTTATTTGGTTCGGCAGTTCTATGTTTTTCAAAGATTATACCGATGTGATTCTCCGCGTGTTTATGACCGGTGTTGTGACGACGGTTATCGGCACATTGGTCTTGCTTTTTACTTTTATTTTCGGGACAGGCAATGTCCTTTCATCAGCAACGCGCTTTTCAGCTATTCTGCTGTTATTGGCTCAAAAGCAGATTTATCCAGATTTCGCATTTGCATCTTCCGAAGTGTTCCTTTTAATTCCGGTGCTGTTACTGATTGTAAGCTGGTGGAGTTATGATACATCTAAAAAGCAGTTGCCGCTTGTGTTTATGGGACTGGCTTGTGCATTGATGTGCTGGCTTGATCCCGAAGGGTTGCTGTTTGTGCATATTCTGTTATTGGCTTTAATGATCGGCTGGTTTATGAACAGAATTAAAACTGATGATTTGGTTGTTTTCTTCGGTGTATTTGCCGGATTTGTGACATTGTTCTGGGCAGTGAACCCGCCTTATGGCGGGTATTCTGCCGTATATTTGACAAGGCTTTCGCTTTATCATGTGGTTATGGCCGGTGTCTTTTTTGTTATTGTCAATGTCTTCAACAGTTTGCCGTTATATAACGCTATGCGCAAAATTTCAGCCTTTTTGTTTTTTGTGCCCGTTGCCGCTATCAGCGTGTACTTTGCATTGCAAAAACAACTGTCGGCTCTTGCCGTTTCGTATAAAGATGATGAACTCAGTAATTTACTTACCGGTCGAATGGCATCTGCGCAATCAATTGATTGGCTGACGTATTTGTATCCGGCTTTGGCAATGGTAATCGGTATATATTTATTGTTTGTTTATCGTTATCGCAATAAGGTTATTGTGCCTTTGTTTATATTGATAAGTGCCTGCGTTATTCAGTACTATTTGGGGCTCGGTTCAATGTTGCTGATGGCGTTACCTGCTGTTGCCGTTATAGCTTTGTTTATCCAAAAAGTATATGAGCGTACGCAAAAAATATCGGCGCTGTTTTTGTTAACGTCGGCTGTTTTTATCGGTATAGAATTTGCCGCTTTGACGGTTTTACCGGTTGCAAGTCGTGATTACGGATTAAAGTCCATGTCACCGGTTTTAGCGTCCGATGTCAGTGCTTTGATGCACTATAAAAAAGGTACGGTGTTGTCTGACAGTTTTTACGGACCGCTGATTTTATGGTATACCAACCATAATGTTGTAGCATCACCGGATCGGACGAATCGCGACGGAATTATTGTTGCGGATAAAATTTGGAAGTCGGAAAACTTAAAAGAAGTATGGAAATTACTTAATAAACACAAAGTCGATTATATTTTCCTGCCGTCCGGATTTGATGAAAAGTATTTTGCCGAACCGCAAAAGAATATGAAGAAATTTTATGCGTGCATTTTAACCGGTAAAAATCTGCCGAAATGGATAAAGCCTTTACAGCATAAAGAGAATCCGGATGTTTATTTGTATAAGGTTTTGCGTAATATGAGCGAAGAGGCGAGAGCTAATGTCGCGCGGCGGGAGGCTGAAAAATTAGCCGCCGAACGCGAGGCAATGAAAAAGGCAGCCGAGGACTTCGATCCCTTGCTCATTCCGTAAGACGGTTTCGGTCATATCAATTTCAGTGTAACCGGCATCTGACAACAGTCGGCGGATATAAAGCGGATTATGTTTGTAGCGTCCGTTGGCCTGAACCATAAAAGTTTCTATATTCGAGTCGCTTTCAACCGAAAAAATCAATTCAGTCGGGTGACAATGCTTAAATATATCAGCTAAATCGCCGAAATAACAAAACACGTCGGCAGCCAGAATTGTGTTATATTTATCGGTTGTTTTTTGCAGGTATTCGACTAAATCTGCCTGCTTAAGTGCTTTATATGTTCCTTTAAGCTCGGCGATTTTGAGTATATTTTCCGATATATCGATACCGGTAAATTCATTTTCGGCGGAGCGCAGTTTGTCGGCCGCCAATCCGGTACCGCAACCCAAGTCGAGAATTTGCCCTTTAAACGGGGCATAGAGTTCGGCGATTTTATCAACGACTTTATATTCAATATTTTTCAAGGTTTGTTCATAAGTCGGGGCAAAGGTGTCAAACAAAAGCCGGTTATATTCTTTTTCAACTTTACTCGGCTTGCCGTTTAAAACAGCCCACAAGTGCTGTGTGACGATATTTTCCGGCATTTTCTCGTACCAATTCTCACTGATTTTTTTAGCTTTTTCCGGTGCCTTTTGATTAAATAAAATAATGGTTTCGGCTAAATTTAAGCTCCAGTCGATGTGTTCGGGTGCCATATAAAAAGCATGGAACATTAAATCGAGTGCTTGCTCATATTCTTCCAGATTTTTCAAAATCAGCGATAAATTGTATAACAATTCCGGCGTTTCCGGTGAGATAATGACTGCTTGCCGGTATTCTTCCAAAGCTTCCAAAAGGCGTTTGTTTCGGCAGAGCATTTCGGCATAATTGGCGTGGGCGCGCAGATTGTTGAAATCGACTTCGATGGCTTTTTTATAGAATTTTTCGGCTTCTTTGAAATTACGGTCTTCGGCTTCCAAATCGGCAATATTGATTAACGCAGTCAAATTGTGCGGATTAATGATATTCGCTTGATAAAACAGCTTTAAGGCGGTTGACTTATTGTCGGTAGCTAAAAGAGATTCGCCGAGCATTGACTTTATTTCATCATCTTCGGTCAGCGAATCGGCTTTTTGCAAATAATCTGCAGCTTTGGCGTAGTCTTTGGCAATAAAAGCACGGCGACCGAGATAATATAGCGCCTGCACATTATTCTCGGCGATTTGTTCAAGTTGTGCGGTATCATTTTTAATTTCGGCCAAATTGGTTAGGGCTTCGATGTAATCAGCATCGATATCAAGCGCTTTTTGGAAATATTCGGCGGCTTTATCGGTGTTGTTTTGCTGCCAGTAAATATTGCCCAAACCATAGCAGGCTTCTTTACAGTCGGGTTTGAGTTGTAAGACCTTTTGATAAGCTTCGGTAGCTTCAAGATATTTGCCTAAAGCACCGAGAGATACGGCCAGATTAAAAAAAATAGGAAAATGTTTCGGGGCATTTCGGGCGGCTTTATAAAAATAGCCGGCAGCTTCGGCATGGATGCCTTTAGCTTGAGCAACCAGGCCGAGTAAGTTTAAGACATCGGCATTATCCGGTGCGGTTTCGAGAATCTGACGATAGATTTGTTCGGCTTCATTTAAGGCGCCGTTTTGGTGCAGTTCAACCGCTTTTTGAAACATTAATTCGTATGACATTTTTACCTCTTACATAAAAGGTATGTAGCATACAGGTTGTTAAAATCCGGTTTAAATTCGGAAGTATACAAAAGAATAACGAAAAAAATAAAAGTCATCTTTGAGCGCCAGCTCGAAGATCTCGGCAAATTAAAAGTGATTCGGCCGAGATTCTCGGACTGTTGTCCAAGAATGACAGTCAATAAAAAAAAGAAACTCCGACAGTGCCGGGCACTGCGGAGTTTCTCTTTATTTAAGTTTATTTGCATTATCTATCTTTCTTTGCAGGGAATAAGGTGTTCCCTACAAAGAACGCTGCACCGACAACGGCAATCCAGATAGCAGCATAAGCCACGTTTGAAAAAGCCAATGTGGCGAGAACCAAACATACCACAACGACGCCGGCAGTTATCTTTACGACGTTTCTTGATCCTTCGGAAACGGCACAAGCGACCAATCCGAAGAAGAGAATGACGCCGTAGGCTATCAGGACACCGATAGAGGTGTTGATGCCACCAGCGATACAGAAGAAAGCTGCCAAAGCCACAGCGATGACGATTGCCCCAATGTAGTAGGCACTTTTGGCGCTGAAAGCAAGCGTAGCTGTCATATTTTTAACTGTGGGCAGGAGTGAGAAAACTACGAGCCCGATAATTGCTGCAATTGCGCAGAATGTTGCCCATGCGGGCAGAAAAACAAATTCCATGTTTATTTATTTTTTTAATTGTTCAACGTTAATATTCGCTTTGTTATTACTTACTTGCCGATGGGAAGAACCGGCATAGTACCGTTCTGTCCGACTACAAGCGTCTGAGGAAGTTTACCTTCCCATTTGCCCATAGCCTTAGCGTACTCGTAACGAACAATCAAAGGATTGTTCAAAGCCCTAGATTTCAGCTTCAAACCATAAGCTTCAGCTTCCATCTTTTCACGCATCTGCAGGGCTTCCTGCTTTACACGCTCGGTCTCGAACTTAGCTTTCTCAGCCACTTGCTGTGCAACAACCTTGTCCTTAATAGCCTCTTCGAATTTTTCATCGAATTTTGGCTTGAAAAGACGTAAGTCATTAATATGCAGGAGACCTGTCGGCTCGATTTGATCTTTGAGAATGTAGAGCACTGCTTCGCGAATCATCTCCGGTTGGGAGACAATAAATTCAGGAGATTGCTTTCCCACTGTTTCGTTGAGCGCACCTTCCAGAATAGGCGTGATAAGAACCGCCTTATAATCTACTCCGACTTCCTTATACATGCGCGGGGCAACGCCTTTGCACATATTGAAATTAAGAGCACCGGACACAGTCACGTCCTGCATAGAGCTTGTTTTCATCACCATCTCATATTCATGCTTCTGTTGCTGGATGTTGAACAGAATTACTTTTGAACCGGGATAGGTGACAAGTGGGCCATTTTCGTGAGACTCTTCAAACACATAACCCATCCACTCAACAGCAGCTTCGTATCCGGGGCGAACAGAGTGCAAAACGTTGACAACTACCATGGAAATTGCATAAACTGCAATAATCACACTGCAAATAATCTTAGCTTTTTTCATAATTGTATTTAAGTTTTTAGTGAATAATTCGTAATGTTAGACAGTTTAAGTATACATCGTTTAGGCTTGTCTGTCAAGTTTTGTCTTAATTACGGAAAGCTGTAAAAAATACTTGCAATTAGTGGAAAAATGATGTATCGTGCCGCTACTTCCGAGAATGCAGATTGTGTCAATGTATGCAATCTCGTTGCAGATTTATGTCTGTAACTATCGGGACAATAACGTAAATAATAAATGAAAAGGATAATTTAATGAAAAGTATTGTTGCTGCTAAAAAGAAAAACAGCCGTCGCTATGGCGATAATCTGTGGGGTGACGCTAACAGCCCGTATAACAAAAGATCTTATCGCCCTGGTCAACATGGTCAAAGAAAATCAAAAGTTACCGACTACGGTGAACAATTAATTGCTAAGCAAAAATTAAAAGTTTACTATGGTAACATTTCTGAAAAACAATTCAGAAAATACTATGCCGAAGCTATTCGTCGTTCGGGCGATGCCGCTGAAAACTTAATCGGTTTGTTGGAATCTCGTTTGGATAACTTGGTTTACAAATCTAAGTTTGTTCCGACTGTTTTTGCAGCTCGTCAGTTCGTTAACCACGGTCATGTTACCGTTAACGGCAAAAAAGTTAACATTCCTTCTTATATGGTTAAAGCAGGTGATGTTATTGAAGTTCGTGAAAAATCTAAAGATTTGGCTATCGTTATGAGCGCTATCGAATCTCAATCTCGCGAATGTCCGTCTTACCTGGAAGTTGATACCAAGAAAAAGTCGGCTAAGTACACATTCGTTCCGAAGTTTGATGATGTTCCTTATGCCTCTGTTATGGAACCGAATCTGGTTATCGAATACTACTCTCGTTAATCTTAGGATTTTTACTGTACAGATTAAAGGATTTCTTCTTAAATTCCTTCGGGAGTGGCGGGAGAAATCCTTTTTTTGATTTTGCCGCAATTATAAACTTGAAAAATATTTTTTTGCGGTCTAAATATGTTTAGATAAAAAAAAGGACAACTGAATGTATGATGTGTATAAAATAAAGGAAGATTTTCCGATTTTGCGGCAAACGCTGAACGGTAAGCCGGTAGCTTTTTTAGATACCGCCGCTTCGGCGCAAAAACCGCTGTGTGTTCTGCAAAAAATGCAGGATATTTATACACAATCTTATGCGAATCCGCATCGCGGGTCGTATCATTTTGCCGAAGCTATTACGGTTGAATATGAGAAAGCACGGCAGACCGTCCGAGAATTTATCAATGCCTCGTCAGATAAAGAAATAGTCTTTACCCGCAATGCGACAGAATCGATTAATTTGGTGGCGGCGACTTGGGGTAAACAAAATCTTAAAGCCGGTGATGAGGTGCTGATTTCGGAGGCCGAACATCATGCCGATTTGGTGCCGTGGCAGAATATTTGTGAAATAACCGGTGCCAAGCTCAAAGTTTTTGCCGTATCCGATGACGGCGATTTTGTGGCTGAAAATTTTGAAAAAGCTTTAAGCAATAAAACAAAATTGGTTGCCGTCACCGCCATGTCAAATGTGCTGGGAACGATTTTCCCGATAAAGGACATTATTGAAAAAGCACATAAGGTCGGTGCCGTTGTGCTGATTGATGCTTGCCAGTATGCGCCGCATTATCCTTTGGATGTGCAAGATATGAATTGCGAATTTTTGGCATTTTCGGGCCATAAAATTTACGGTCCGACAGGTATCGGCGTACTGTACGGCAAGGCGGAAATTTTGCAAAATATGCCGCCGTACCAGTTTGGCGGGGATATGATTGATAATGTGACGTTTGAAAAAACGACTTTTGCCGATATTCCGGCGCGCTTCGAAGCCGGAACTGCCGCTTCGGTACAGGCAATAGGTATGGCAGAGGCAATGCGCTATATGCAAAATATCGGGTTTGATAATTTGATCGCCCATGAGAAAGCATTGGTTGAGTATACGCTGAACCGTTTATCGGAAGTTCCGAATTTGAAAATTATCGGCACGGCAAAGAGTAGGGGCGGGGTATTCAGTTTTGATATTAAAGGTATTCATCCGCAGGATTTGGCCTTTGTCTTGAACAAAGAAAATGTGGCGGTGCGTACCGGACATCATTGTGCTCAACCGATTGTTAACCGGATGGGCTATACGTCATTGGCACGGGCATCACTGGGGTTGTATTCTACAAAAGAAGATATTGATGCCTTGGTTAATGCGCTTTTGAAAGCCGAAAAGTTTTTTAGAGAAAGTTGATGAGTAACACAGCAGAAGAATTAGAAAAAGATACAATATCGGAACAAACCGAGTCGGAAAAGGCAGAAATAGGGGCAACCGAAAGCCGTTTGTTGCAAGCTATGGCTATGGGCGAAAATTTGGCCGATGAAGCTGTTGTGCCTGTCGATTATGTTGCATACGCCGGAAAAGATCTGGAAGAGGGTAGCGCAAAAGCGAAAATGTTTGATATCGTCGAAAGTATTCGGACGGTTTCGGATCCGGAAATTCCGATTAATGTTTATGACATGGGGTTAATTTATAAAATCGATCAGAAAGATGACGGTAATATCTATATCGAAATGACTTTAACGGCTCCGACTTGTCCGATTGCAGGTGTTATGCCGCAACAGGTTGCCGATGCCGTTGCCGCCACAAAAGGTGTGGGTAAGGTTGAAGTCAAACTGGTATGGGAACCGGCTTGGACACCGGATAAAATGACCGACGAAGCTAAAGAAATGTTGGAGCTGCTGTAATGGATTTGGATGAATTAATCGATAATTTCGCCTTTTTTGACGGTTGGGAAGAAAAGTATCAATATGTGATTGACTTGGGACGCCGTTTGGAACCGCTCGATGATAAATATAAAACCGATGAATGGAAGGTCAAAGGCTGTCAATCGCAAGTGTGGCTGGTGCCGCAGTTTGAAAACGGAAAACTGCATTTTAAAGGCGACAGTGATGCCATTTTAGTTAAAGGTATAATTGCGATTGTCTTGATGATTTATAATGATAAATCTGCCGAAGAAATAAAAAATGTTGATGTTGCAAAAATTTTTGCTACACTCGGATTAGAAGAAAACTTAACCCCGAGTCGGCGTAACGGTATGATGTCTATGGTCGCCAAAATCAAAGAGTATGCCGGTGCCGCGTAAGGAACGCAGATGAATATACACGAATACCAAGCCAAAAAAGTTCTGGAACAATATGGTATTAATGTGCCTGCCGGCGGTATTGCCTATACGCCTGCCGAAGCAAAGCGTGTGGCGCAAAAACTCTCATCACGCGGACCTTGGGTGCTGAAAGCACAAATCCAATCCGGCGCCAGAGCTGACGGCCACTTTATCGAACATGAAGCCGGTCGCAAAGGCGGAATACGACAAGTAACGCAGATTACCAAAATTGCTTATGAAACAGCTCAAATGCTCAATAATACTTTGGTCACAGATCAAACGGACGGTCGGGGGCGTATGGTTTCTAAAGTGTATGTTGAAAAATTTCAAAACGTTAAGCATCTGTTTTATGCCGGTATGATTATTGACAGTTCCATATCGGCCATAACGCTTTTAATTTCGGAAGTCATTAACGAAAGTATCGTTCAAGTCGCCGATTTTCAGAAAGATAAGATTTTACGGATTCCGCTTAAATTTGACGGCAGTATCAGCGATAAACAGATTATGGAAATTTTGGATTTTCTGTCGCTTGATAAAATATATTTGCAAAGTTTTCATGACTTCTTCGGGAAACTCTTATTTACGTTTGTAAATCTGGATGCCCAGATGATTGAGATTAATCCGGTCGGCATTTTACCGGATAAAAAGCTGGTTGCCTTAGATGCCAAAATTAATTTTGATGATAATGCTCTGTTTCGTCATCCGGATATTGTGCGTATGCATGATGATTGTGAAGAAGATGTTCGCGAACTCAGAGCTTATCGCAGCGGTTTTCATTATTATGAATTCGGTGACGGTAATATCGGTTGTATTGTCAACGGTGAGGGTTTGGCTTTGGAAGCTATTGATATTATCAAGGCTAAGGGGTTCAGTCCGGCTTGCGCTTTGAATGTCAAAGGCGGCGTCGATAAAGATAAAATTGCCGACGGTATTAAGCTGATTATGACGAATCCGCGTGTTGAGGGAATTGTGATCAATATTTTGGGCGGTTTTTTGCGTTGTAATCTGATTGCCGACGGCATCTTGAATGCCTCGCAAGATGTGGGGTTGAATATGCCGCTTGTGGTCCGGTTTGAAGGTACAAATAAAGATATGGCGCGTGCCATTTTGGAAGAATCGAATTTTCAGGTTTTGTTTGCCGATAATATGAATGAGGCTGTCGATAAGCTGATTGAACAGATGGAGGTAAATGACTGATGTCCATTCTGGCAGATAAAAATACCCGTGTTTTAATTCAGGGAATTACCGGTATTCAGGCCGCCTTCCATGTTAAAAAATCTATTCAGGGCGGTACGAATGTCGTATGCGGAACTTCGCCGAAACATGGCGGTGAAACGCATTTGGGCGTTCCGGTTTTCAATAATGTTGCCGAGGCCAGACGGGCTTGTAAATTTGATGCCAGTGTTTTGTTTGTGCCGGCACAGGCCTTAAAACATGCTGTACGAGAGGCGGTTGAGGCCGAAGTTCCGCTTATTGTTTCTATTGCCGACGGGGTTCCGGTACATGATATGCTTGAAATTAAAGCGATGCTGAACGGGTCTAAAACCATGATGATCGGTGCAAATACGCCGGGGTTGATTACGCCTGAAGAAGCAAGACTCGGTATCTTTCCGGAGAATATTCATCATAAAGGGCATATCGGTATTGTTTCACGGGCGGCGACACTGACATACGAAGCCGTGTTGGAAACAAATACCGTTAATATGGGACAATCGACGGTTATCGGTTTGGGCGATGATATGATTATCGGTACGGACTTTCGTCCGGTTCTCGGTAAATTTATGGACGATGACGAAACGAAAGCTGTCGTTTTAATCGGTAAGGCTAACAGCTCGTATGAACAAATGGCAGCCGAATACTATGCTGGTTTGCCGCATAAAAAACCGGTGATAGCTTTTATAGCCGGCGAGGCTTTACCGTACGGCTACACCATGGGCTATGCCATGGATATTGTAACCCACGGACGGGTGACTGTTGCCGATAAAAAGAAAATTATGAGCGATGCCGGTATGATTGTCGTTGACAGCATGAATGACGTTCATCGAACATTGCTTGATTTGAAATTGTAAAATGGGTTTATGGCGTGCTTTTATCAATATATTGTTGCCGCCGCGTTGCTTGAAATGCGGTAAAGTTCTGAGTTTGCAAAACGGCTTGTGTGCCGAATGTTTTAATAAAATCGTTTTTATAAGTGAACCGCACTGCCATTGTTGCGGTCGGCCGTTTGCCGATGAGATGCACTTAAAGTCCGGTGTCAGACATATTTGCGGAAATTGTTTGAAAGAAAAACGACCGTTGTTGGTTATGCGTCGATCGGCTTTTATGTATGATGACGAATCTAAAAATCTGATATTGGATTTTAAGTTTAAGGATAAAACATTTTATGCCGAAACGCTGGCAAATATGATGTTTGCTGCCGGAAAAGATATATGGGACGAAAAACCGGATTTACTTATGCCGGTACCGATATATCGTTTACGGCTTTTGAAACGGCGCTATAATCAGGCAGCGCTGTTGGCTCGGTATTTGGCACTGAAAACAGAAATTAAGGCGGATTGCGAATCGCTTGTGCGCAGTGAAAATACAATTCCGCAGGTTCAACTTTCGGGTAAAGCACGGCGCAAAAATCTGCAAAAAGCGTTTGCGGTGGCAAAAGTCAATGCGGTTAAAGGCAAAAAAATCGTTTTAATTGATGATGTCGAAACGACCGGATCTACCTTAAAAGAATGTGCTAAGGTCCTTAAAAAAGCCGGTGCCGCGAAAATCTATGCTTTAACGGCAGCTCGTGCCGACGGTTAGATGATTTTGCGCAAAATACCTTCATTGTCGGTCAACAGTTTCTCGGCTGTCGGCTTATCGCAATTTTTAATCAGCATAACGCAGGCGGTTTTAACGTTTTGAGCAATATCGAGCGTTTGAGCGGCTGTCTGCGAATCGACCCTCGTAATTTCACTGATGTAGCGGATGCCGCGCTCACGCAGTTTTTGATTATGTATTTGGACATCAATCATGTAGTTGTGATAAGTTTTACAAAAACGAACCATGGCGCCGGTCGAAAGCATGTTTAAAATCATTTTCTGGGCTGTGCCCGATTTCATCCGTGATGAACCGGATACGGCTTCGGGACCGACTTCGGAACATAAAAAGATATCGGCAAACGGTTTGAATTTGGCTTCGGGGTTTGATGTAACGGCAATGGTTAAAACGTTTTTTGCGCGGGCAAGTTCCAAAATTTTACAGGTATATTGCGGATTTCCTGATGCCGAAACGGCAACAACAATGTCGTTATGCGTCGGATTAAAAGTATTAAAATCTTCGATAGCCATGTCTTCGCGGTCTTCGGCATTTTCGACGGCAAAACGAATCGCTTCTTCGCCGCCGGAAATAAATGCCTGAATAAGAGTAGGGGGTACACCGTAAGTCGGTGGCATTTCCGAGGCATCCAAAACGCCGATACGCCCGCTGGTGCCGCTGCCGAAATAAGCCATTCGTCCGCCGTTGCGTAAACGAATCGATATTTCTTCAATGGCTTTGCCGATTTGCGGAATGATTTTTTGCACGGCTTGGGCAATTTTAAAATCTTCATTATTTATCAATCGTGCGATTTGTTCACCGTTTTGCACATCAATATCAGTGGTATCGGGATTAATTTTTTCAGTAACAGCCAGCATATTATACCTCTTTTCAATGTCTTAAAAAATTATACGGAGGATAATTTAATAAAAGATAAAAAAAAGGTTGACATTGTTTAAAAAATAATGATTATAGGCAGAGAGAAATCAATACGATTGTCTTGAACAAACCCCTGAAGAAGAATATATGGAGGGGTGGCAGAGCGGTCAAATGCAACGGACTGTAAATCCGTCGACTTTCGTCTACGATGGTTCGAATCCATCCCCCTCCACCACTAAAATCTCTCTTAAGGGGTTTTTGATTTCAATATTAAGCCGCGGGTGTAGCTCAATGGTAGAGCAGAAGCCTTCCAAGCTTACTACGGGGGTTCGATTCCCCTCACCCGCTCCAATTTCCCTTAATATTGAAATAAAGTCTTTAACATATATAAAAGTAGGATAAATAAACATGGCAAAAGAAAAATTTGAGCGGACGAAACCGCACTGCAACATTG
>CAMVHF010000016.1 GCA_947167235.1 uncultured Alphaproteobacteria bacterium | reverse complement strand
AGGCTGATAGTAATTATTGTCCATCATATTCTCCATTCTAATAACAAACACCACGAATATAAAATAAATTTTATGGATTGACAATATTAAAAAAATATGTATTTTACTAACTTGATTGAAGTTATGCGCTCCTAGCTCAGCAGGATAGAGCAACAGCCTTCTAAGCTGTGGGTCGGGCGTTCGAATCGCCCGGAGCGCGCCAATAAAAAAACAGTCCTTGTATACAACAAGGGCTGTTTTTTATTCAATAGGGCAAATCCCTTTCGTTTATACGACCATAAACAACGCATTGAAAGCGTCTTCAAAGCTGAGAGGATGTACGTTGGTGCCGTGCTTGCTGAGATACTCGACGGGAACCGGTTTATCCCAGTACCATAACTCACGAGGATTCTCGGCAACCGAACAGTACTCCGTACGTCCGATACTACCGCCGAATGTACATTGCAGAAGCTTGGCATGCTCGTACGAACCGACAAAGTACCAAGCATCAAGCGATAACACTTCGAAATCTAACCCGTGACGAATAGAGCCGTAGTAGACCAGGTCACGCAACACACAACCGGCATCATACTGGCGGAAGAATACATTACCGATGTTCCTTACAAATCCGTCACTCATTAAGCCTCTTGACAGCTCATCCTTAATAGCTTCGAGCTTTTGTTTTTTCTCAATAATTGTCATAGTTACCAGGTATTAAAAATAATTATGTTGTTAAACGCAAAATAGCATATTGTACAAATTTTGTCAATATTTTTTCATTGCAACTATGGTAATTTCATTGTATTTAACCTCTAAGGAGATACAATATGCAGCAAAAATTGGAACGTCAGGAAGTTATTCGCCTTCTCAAAGACGAAGATGAAAATATTTTATACAAAAGAGCCGATAAAATACGTCACGAAAATGTCGGTGATGAGGTTCATCTGCGCGGATTAATCGAATTTTCCAACATCTGCCGCAACAATTGTATGTACTGCGGTATCCGCAAGGATAATCCTTTGTTAAAGCGTTATCGGATGAGCGAAGAAGAACTGGTTGATACGGCGCGCAAAGCCGCTGAAATGGGTTTTAAGACCATTGTTATGCAATCGGGCGAGGATATGTGGTTTTCACAAGAGAGAATGTGCAAAATCATCGAGCAAATCAAAAAGTTTGATGTTGCGATAACTTTAAGTATCGGCGAACGCTCGTACGAAGATTACAAAGCTTTCCGCGAAGCCGGTGCCGATCGCTATCTGATGCGCATTGAAACCACCGATAAAGATTTATATCACAAGCTTGATCCGAACATGAGCTGGCAACATCGCCACGAATGTTTGATGATGATTAAAGAACTCGGTTACGAACTTGGCTCCGGCATTATGGTCGGCCTGCCGGGACAAACCATCGAATCTATCGCCGACGATTTGATTTATCTGCAAGATATCGGTATTGATATGGCCGGTATCGGTCCTTTTATTCCGCACGCCCAAACACCGCTTAAAGATGCTGCCGGCGGCACATTGGAACTGGGGCTGCGTACAATGGCCACCATGCGAATCATGATGCCGGATATCAATATTCCGGCCACCACCGCCATGGAAAGCCTACACCCGCAAGGACGTATTCGCGCGCTGCAATGCGGCGCCAATGTGGTTATGCCTAATGTTACCGAAGGTGAATATCGCCGTTTATACGAGTTATACCCAGGCAAAATTTGCGTTGACGACACCCCTACCCAATGCAAATCATGTATCGGTATGAAAATCATGAGCATAGGCCGCACCGTCGGTCTGAGCTATGGCGGTCACAACGGACGTCTGCCGCAAAAAGCCAAATCGTAAACCTTTGTAACATTTAGAAACATATTTTTAAAAGCATTTTGTGCAAACTTATGCTATATCTTATGCTAACAAGTTTTTAATTTAGCTAAATAAAGGATTTTTAATGTCTAATACTGTAAAAGTTGCCGTAATCGGCGCCGGAATGATGGGTAAAAACCACATCAAAACATATAAAAATATGCAAGGTATCGAACTCGTCGGTGTTTACGACGTATTTCCAGAAGCAGCCAAAGCTGCCGCTGAAATGTTCGGCATTAAGGCTTTTTCATCCATGGAAGAAGTTGCCGCCAATGTTGATGCCGTCAGCGTTGTTACAACGTCCGTTACCCATGCCGATGTCGGTGAATTTTTCATGAACAAGGGCATCCATTGTATGATGGAAAAACCGCTTGCCACAACTGAAGAAGGTTGTATGCGCCTGATTAACGCCGCCAAAAATAACAATGTTGTTTTGATGGTCGGCCATATTGAAAGATTTAATCCGGCCGTTGAACAAATGGGTAAATTGTTATCCGATACATCTAAAATTCGTTCATTGACGGCTCAGCGTATGTCGGCTGCCAGCGGTCGTATTACCGATGTTGACGTTGCTATGGACTTGATGATTCATGATGTTGAAGTCATTATGTCATTGGTACAATCTCCGGTCGTCAATGTTCAGGCCGCTTCGGTTAAAACCAAAGAAAGCCCGGAAGGCAAAGATTATATTACCGCTTTGTTGGAATTTGCCAACGGTGCAACCGCCAATATTACGGCCAGCCGTATTACGCAATCCCGCGTTCGTACCTTAACGGTTACAACCGACACCAACTACATTGACATGGACTTTATCAACCAAAGCATTAACGTTCATTCACAAGGTCGTATGCCGTATGTTAACCAAGAAGAAATTCCGGAATGGATGAACTACGGCTTAAAAGGCAGTGTCGAACAATTGTTTATTCCGACTAACCAACCGTTGCAAGCCGAATTAACACACTTTATCAAATGCGTTAACGGTGAAATTGCTACGCCGCGCGTTACCGGCGAACAGGCATTGAACGCTTTGCGCGTTATCTGGGAAGTTGAAGATAAACTCGGTTTATTAAACGTAAGTTCGGAAAACTCTTCTTCTAAATCCAAATCAAAAGCAGCATAACCTCATATAAAACAATGCGCTTTATAAACTCCGTCCGCAACGGGCGGAGTTTTTTTATTTGACTTTCAAACGGATATTTCTTACTTTATCTGCAAAATAAAGGATTAAAAATGCGTTACAAAATAACAGTGGAATATGACGGCACAAACTTGGTGGGTTGGCAAAAACAACGCGAAGGACCGAGCGTGCAGGAATATTTAGAAAAAGCAATTGACGGATTTTCACATCAAAAAGTCGAGATTTTCGGCGCCGGAAGAACCGATGCCGGCGTGCATGCGTTAGGACAGGTCGCCCATTTTGATATAGATTCGAATTTAAGCGAATACAAAATGCAAGAAAGCCTGAATGCCTTGCTGCGCGAATTGCTGGCACCGGTCGGCGTTTTAAAAACCGAAATCGTTGATGAAAATTTCCATGCCCGTTTTTCAGCCGTCGGCCGCGGTTATATTTATCGCATTTTAAACCGCCGCGGGCCAAGCCCTTTGCGGATTAATCGCGTTTGGCAGGTAACCTATCCTCTAGACATTGAAGCGATGAAAGAAGGCGCTCAATATCTTTTGGGCAACCACGATTTCAGCTCATTTCGCGGTTCGGGCTGTCAGGCCCTTTCGCCGGTTAAAACGCTGGATAAGCTCGATATTGAACAAATCGGTGATGAAATTATTTTCACGGTCGAGGCGCGCTCATTTATTTATCATCAGGTGCGCAATATGGTCGGCACCCTGCAAGAAGTCGGCAACGGCAAACTTCAACCGATCGACGTCAAACGTATCTTAGAGGCGTGTGATCGCAAAAAAGCCGGTGTCAGTGCGCCGGCATACGGTTTGTATCTTAACAAAGTAATGTACTAAAATAACTTTGCACGACACGCACAAAACGCTTGCACATAAGCAATATTTTCGCTACCTTAAATTTTAGCAAAAGGAATATGTAAAATGATAGCAAAATTACGCGGTATTATCGACACAATCGGCGAAGATTATTGCATTATCGACGTTAACGGTGTCGGTTATTTGGTGGCTGCTTCGGCTAAAACTCTGGGAAAATTAGCTATAGGCGCCGAAGCTGCTTTATTAACGGAAATGGTGGTACGCGAAGACAGTATATCACTGTTCGGTTTTGCCGATGCCTGGGAAAAAGAATGGTTTAATACGCTGACGAAGGTTCAAGGCGTCGGTGCTAAGGTCTGCCTGAGCATTTTATCGGTATTAACGCCGGTTCAACTCTCACAAGCCATCGGTGCGCAAGATAAAACATCTTTTTGCCGTGCTTCCGGCGTCGGTCCGAAATTGGCCGCCCGCATTGTAACCGAGCTTAAAGACAAAATCGTTACCGTGCCGGTTAATTCAAATAACACCGATGTCTTAAACAATGACACCTCATCCGTTGCCCCGATTATGCCGAGTGCACCGGCCGATTATTCCAAAAGCGATGATGTTATCTCGGCATTGGTCAATCTCGGTTATCAACGCTTAGAAGCCTACCATGTCGTCAGCCGCGTTATCGCCGAAAATCCGGATGCAAATGTCCCGACACTCATCCGCTTATCCTTAAAAGAATTTGCCACTAAGGAATTTTAACAATGAAAGAAGATGCACGCATAGTCAGTCCGCAACCGCAACCCGAAGATGAGCAAATCGGCAATAATCCGGTCAGCTTGCGCCCTAATTCGCTTGATGATTTTGTCGGTCAGCGTGAAGTTTGCGATAATTTGAAAGTATTTATCACAGCGGCAAAACAACGCGGCGAAGCCTTAGACCATGTTTTATTATTCGGCCCGCCGGGACTGGGTAAAACAACCTTATCTTCGATTGTTGCTAAAGAGCTCGGTGTCGGTTTCAGGGCCACTTCGGCGCCGATGATTACCAAATCCGGTGATTTGGCCGCTATCCTGACCAATTTGGAGCGTAACGACGTCTTATTTATTGATGAAATTCATCGTTTAAATCCGGCAATCGAAGAAGTTTTGTATTCAGCGATGGAAGATTTTCAGCTTGATTTGATTATCGGCGAAGGTCCGTCAGCACGCTCGGTTCGCATAGATATCCAACCGTTTACACTGGTCGGAGCAACAACCCGTTCCGGCTTATTATCCACCCCGTTGCGTGAGCGCTTCGGTATTCCGCTTCGGCTCGATTTTTACTCACACGAAGACTTGAAAAAAATCGTTCAGCGCGGTGCCCGTCTTTTAAATATTGATATTTCGGACGACGGTGCAATGGAAATAGCCAAACGTTCCCGCGGTACGCCGCGTATTGCCGGCAGATTACTGCGCCGCGTACGCGACTTTGGTGCCGTTTCCGATAAAAAAGTTATCGATTCGCATATTTCCGATTTAGCCTTAAAACGTCTGGATGTTGATGATTTCGGCTTAGATAATTTTGACCGCCGCTACTTAAATTGTATTATTAAAAACTACGGCGGCGGACCGGTCGGTGCCGATACATTGGCGGCTGCCTTATCCGAAGAACGCGATACCATTGAAGAAGTCGTCGAGCCGTTTTTGCTTAAACTGGGCTTTTTGCAACGTACTCCGCGCGGTCGTGTAATATCACCGCTGGGCTACAAATATCTCGGAATACGCATGCCGAGCAAAAACGCCAAACAATATGATTTACTGGATATGGGAGAAGAATAATGACTAAAAAAATTATGCCTGCTTCAGGTACCGTAATCAATAAAACTTTTGCCTATCCGATTCGCGTCTATTATGAAGATACCGACGCCGGCGGCATCGTCTACTATGCCAATTATCTTAAATTTGCCGAACGCGCCCGTTCGGAGTTTTTGCGCACGATGGACATTAATCAGCAACAAAATTTAATCGAGAAGCACACCGGATTTATTGTTCGCTCTTGCCAAATTGATTATATATCCTCAGCCGTTTTAGATGATGCTTTAACCGTTATCTGCAGCGTTGCCGAAGTCGGCGGTGCCAGTGCGGTTATCCATCAGGAAATATTCCGTGACGATGAATTGTTGGCTAAATTGGACGTTAAAGTTGTTCACATGAATATCGAAACGCACCGTCCTTGCCGGATTCCGCCGGAATATATTGCAAAATTTACGAATTTTATTAATTAATCTTCTCGCCTGCGGGTAGAAAATAATAATACCAGCAATATCAATGACAAGCTCATAAATACCGGAATAGTATTACCATATTTTCCGAATATGGTTTCACGCGCCGTATCAGGCTTAACAACAACATCTAAAAAGCCTTCTTTTCCAAGTTCCAATCTTGATTTTATCATACCGTACGGAGTAATAACCGCACTGATACCGCTGTTGGCACTGCGCACGATTGAAATTCCTTCTTCCACCGCACGCATTTGCGCGGCGGCTAAGTGCTGATACGGACCGGCACTGTTTCCGTACCAACCGTCATTGGTGAGCACAATCATCCACTTTGGTTTGTTTTCTTTACGAATAACCTGACCGGAAAAAATAATCTCGTAGCAAATAAGCGGTGCAAACTCCGGATATCCTTCAATATTAATCGTCTGATATTGCATACCGTTACCGAATTGCCCGACACTGTTGGCTATCGGCTGCAGCCAATTCGGCAGATATTGCCTGAGCGGAATATATTCACCGAACGGTACCAGATGACTTTTATCGTAAGTATCTAAAACCAAACCTTTGCGATTTATCACGGCTAAAGAATTATATAAAGCATCTTCGGCGGCGGTTGCACCGATTTCACGACGCAAAAAACCGGTAACCAGATAACCGTTCTTCGGAATGGCTTTTCTGATTTTGGCGACATGTGCACTATCATACGTCAAATCAAACGGAGATGCAGTTTCACCCCAAACCGTAAAATCGATATAATGATTGTCGCTGCCTTTGCTTAATTCAATATATTTTTGCAAATTTTGCTCAGCAACGTCCCTATCCCATTTTAAAGATTGCGGAATACTCGGTTGCACCAAACGTACCATAATCGAATTACCGTCTTGCACATGCGGGCGGTTCACAAGCACATACAACCCGTATTCCCACAACAAATCCATTGTCACCAAAGACAAAACCGCAATAAACGCTGTTTTTTTAGACGGATTTAAAATCCAAAAAACCGGCCATGCCGCTAATATTATCAACACCAGCGACAACCCGTATGTACCCCAAATTGTCAGCGTTTGCAGCATTGCCGGACTGAAACTGACGGCGGAACTTATCGGATTCCACGGGAAACCGGTCAAGAAAAAACCTCTGAACCACTCGGTTACCAAACACCATGTTGCGGCAAACAATATAATTTTCGCGACCGTATTTTTACCGAGTTTACTCATCATAAACGGTGCGATCGTAAACAATCCGAAAAATGCACCGTTTAAGAACAGTGTAATCGGATACAACCATCCCGTTTTAACCGGATCAACCAACAAAGCGTTGCCAATCCAATAAAATCCTACCGAGAAAAAGCCGAAACCGAAGAAATATCCTTGCGCCGCCAATTTTTTCAAACTGTTGGTCTGGCAACACAAAAACATCACCATACTGAAAGACACAAACAACGCCCAAATCTGATTAAAAGGCGGCAACGCAAATGCCAGCAAAACACCTAAAAGCAAAGCCAGAGTTTTACGGTGCACTAAAAGTTTGCTGACAACAATTTGCCATATTTCAATCAGTTTATCAGTCATTTTTATCTATAAACTTTCCTCATACGGATTGGCAATTCCGATACTTTGTAAAATTGCTTTTTCAAAGCTTTCCATATACTCGGCCTCATCATCTTCAATATGATCAAAGCCCAAAATATGTAAAAATCCGTGTACCAGCAAATGGCAAAAATGCGCATAAAGCGTTATATTTTCGGTTTCAGCCTCTCTGACCATGGTTTCATAAGCGATAATAATATCGCCGAGTTCTATTTCGGCAAACGGTTCATTCTGGGCATCAAAATCATCAAAATCCACATTGGCAAACGATAAGACATTCGTTGGTTTATCCTGATTGCGAAAATCACGATTAAGCTGCCAAACATGGGCATCATTACTGAGGCACACATTAACGATAATCGGCTTATCAGCCTTCAAAACATCAATATTTTCATGCGCCGCCACATAATCAAACGTTGCGTTTTTGACATTTTGCATAATCGCATCTATATCGGGAATGGCCTCAAGCCAACGCGGTTCTTCCGTTTCAATCTGAAGATTAATCTGCATTACTTTGCCTGTTTTTCAGCTTCTGACTGTTGTTTTTTGCTTTTTTCTTCGTAAGCCTGAACGATTTTAGCGACCAAACCGTGACGAACCACATCGGCCGAACCGAATGTTACGGCAGAAATATTGGCTACATTACGAAGTGTATCCAATGCATCGCGCAAGCCGGAAATCTGACCGCGCGGCAAATCGACTTGGCTTAAGTCACCGTTAACCACCATCCGCGAATTTTCACCCAAACGGGTTAAAAACATTTTCATCTGCATCGGTGTTGTATTTTGCGCTTCATCTAAAATAATGAAAGCATTTGAAAGCGTACGACCGCGCATAAAAGCAAGCGGTGCAATTTCGATTTCACCCAAGGCCAATTTTTTATCAACCTGTTCAGCCGGCAGCATTTCATATAAAGCATCATACAAAGGACGCAAATACGGATCGACTTTTTCTTTCAAATCACCCGGCAAGAAGCCTAAATTTTCACCGGCTTCAACGGCCGGACGCGATAAAATGATTTTATCAACCGTGCCTTCAAGCATCATAGCTACCGCCAGCGCCACCGCCAGATAGGTTTTACCGGTACCGGCAGGGCCTAAGCCGAATACCAGCTCATTTTTCATCATTTCCTGAATATATTTGGCTTGATTTGCCGAACGCGGATAAATATAGCGTTTTTTGGTTTTCAAAACGATATCATTCATATTTTGTGCTTCTTCATCCGAACGCACATTTTCGCCGCTCATTCTGACGGCGGCTTTAACTTCCTGCTCACCGATTTCAATGCCTTTACTGACTTTGTTATAGAGCGTCTCTATAGCGGTTTTAGCACATTCGACATCACTGGAAGCCCCTTTGACGGTCAACTGATTTCCAAAACTTAAAATCTCGACATTCAGCATTTTTTCGATCAGGCGCAAATTGCTGTCAGCTTCGCCGACCAACTGTTGCACCAGTTGATTATTAAAAAGTTCGAAACAAATTTCCGCCATATTAAATCTCCTTTCCGCCTAAAGAATTTGTTGTGGCATCGGTCACCTCAACATTAATAATTTTATTAATATTAGCACTGTCAGTTTTAATATGCAAGTTTTGCATATAAGGTGTACGTCCGATAAGCTGACCTTTATGTCGTCCTTTCTGGTCAAATAGTACTGGCATAACTTTGCCTATGCACGATTGGTTAAATTTATCCTGATAAGAGAACAACAGATTTTGCAAAATATCCAAGCGCTGTTTTTTAACCTTTTCTTCGACCTGATTATCCATAACCGCAGCCGGTGTCCCCGGTCGACGACTGTATTTAAACGAAAATGCCTGAATGTATTTAACTTCATTAACAACATCTAAAGTTGCCTGAAAATCCGCATCGGTTTCGCCCGGAAAACCGACAATAAAATCCGATGACATACCGATATTCGGATTGGCTTTTTTCAACTTTTCGACGATTCGCAGATAATCGGACGAATTATGGCGTCTGTTCATCGCTTTTAAAATTTTATCCGAACCGGATTGTATCGGCAAATGCAAATACGGCATCAAGATATCAATATTTTTGTGGCACTCTATCAAATCGTCGGTCATATCGGCCGGATAAGAAGTTGTATACCGAATACGTTTTAAACCGTCAATTTCGGCAACACGGTTTAATAAATATGCCAAATTACGTTCTTTACCGTTTTCATCTTCGCCATGGTACGAATTAACATTTTGACCGAGCAAATTAATTTCTAATGTTCCCGTATCAACCAAACGACGAGCCTCTTTTAATACTTCGGCTACGGGGCGTGAATATTCGGCACCGCGGGTATATGGAACAACACAATATGTGCAAAAATTATCGCAGCCCTCTTGAATAGCCAAATATGAACATGCGCCTTGAGCCTTATTTTCAGGTAAGAAATCAAATTTACTGACTGCAGGAAAGTCGGTATTAACATAACTTTCATGCTCTTTTTCAAGAGAAATTTTTTTCAAAACTTCCGGAATGGTATGGTACATCAGCGGCCCTAACGCAAAATCGACAAACGGCGCCCGCTTGATGATTTGATTATCCTCGGCCTGCACCACGCAACCGACAACGCCGATAATCGTCTTTTTACCGGTTTGTTCCAATCTTTCCAATTCAATAAGGTGCGCGCGTCCCAAGTCCGAAAATAACTTTTCGGCGGCTTTTTCTCTGATATGGCAGGTATTAAACAACACAATATCGGCATCAGCCTGTTTTAAGGTTTCTTCATAACCTTCGTTTTTAAGCATATCGGCAATACGCGAAGAATCATACACATTCATTTGGCAGCCGAATGTTTTGATAAAATATTTCTTAGTCACAATTCATCCGTTTTTCTAAATTCATACAATATCAATATATCTACGCCAAACATTATTATTTTTCAACATTTTTTTATATTGCAAAATTAACAATATGCAGATATTATTATAATGTTTTTGAGGAGAAAAACAGTATGTCTGATATAGAAAATATCGTACCTTCAAGTTTAAACAATGCCTCTACCAAAGAAAAAAAGGCTTTCTTTCAGGTATTATTGTGTCTGGCAGGCATTGACGGACACACCGATGAAGATGAATTCAATTTTGTTATTCAAGCCGCACAAAAGCACGGCATAAAAAATTTAGATGATTTAACCGATTTCGATGACGAAAAAGAAGTATTAAAAAATGTCAAAGTCATCAAAAATCGCGCTTTGGCACTTGAGCTGATTAAAGAAATGTGCACATTATCTCACTTGGATAACGTTCTTTCCGATGAGGAAACTTTATTCATCGGACAAGTCGGCTTAGCACTCGGTATCGAAATGGAAAAAATCGAACAAATTAGCAACTGGGTTATTGATCGAATTATATGGTTGGAACAGGCAAAAATCATTTTTGAAAGAGACTGAGAAACATGGGGCGTTACAGCGAATGTACATATTTTCACACGCTTTACGATGCTGTTGAACAATGCTTTCCGGCAGTAGGTCATAATGATGCCTGCACGATTTTGCGTGAAACCATATTGGCTCCCGACGATTATGAACTTGATTTTAACGATTCGACATATACCAAATACCAGCTTTTAAGCCTGATCGGTCACACATTATCCAAAAGTTGCATTTTAAATAATAAAGAGGAAACGCATTACAATATTTTGGAAACTGCCGCCAACGTTATCAAACACATGAATGACGGCTACATAACACAAGAAAATTATTCGGAAAAACAAGACTTTTTGGAAGATATCAGTCGCAAAGAATTCATGCTTTTCGCAGCTCTGGCTTGCACAAAAGCCGCCGAAGAAGATGATACGATGTTTTTCGGTGAATTGGTACTTAATATCGTCCGTTTCCGCGAGTTAAAAGATTTAATTGAAAATTATACGCCGAATACCGTCAATGAAGAAACAACCGTGCAAGATTTCGAGCGTGCCAAACCTATCTACAAAATGCTGAAATCCTTACAGTCTCTCGGTTACAATTATAATTTCAGCGCCAAAGAGCGTACCAGTTTGGATATAGATCACGAACAGGATGAAGATTTAACCGGTCGCTTTAACTTTTATAACTGGTTGAAACGATTAATGCTTTTGCAATTGCGTAAAGAGGTTTCTTTACCAATTACTAAGGGTTCGTATGTTAACATTGCTCCGCCGGCCGAGAACGTTTCGCATATGGACCGTATTGCTCAACTGCGCGGTATATATAATAAAAGAAGATTTGACAGAAACAGATTTAATATGCTAGAACAAGCAAAAGATACTTCGGGAAATAATGACGAAGAAGGATAAATAAGGAGAAAAATATGGGATTCATTGGTTTATTTTTAATGCCGTTTTTAGATATTTTAGGCTTTGTTATCGATTTATACTTCAAAGCCGTAGCGGTTGATATCATTTTATATTGGATGTTGCACTACAAAATCATGACCGTTCACAACAAATATGCCGAAAAGTTCATGTCTATATTAAAAAGCATTACCGAGCCGGTCTATGAGCGCATCCGCAAGAAAGTCCCGCCGGTATCCGGCTACGATGTAGCACCTTATGTTTTGTTGTTGGTGATTGCTTTTGTCGGTTCATTCGTAACCCACTTAAATCGCTGGATCGGTCAATATATGTAAACAGATGGCTTTTTATGAAGCATATAAATCCGGTTTTATCATTCGCATAAAACTCACACCAAACGCCGCAACGGCTGATTTTAAGGATATTCTGACTGCTCCGAACGGTTTGGAATATTTACGAGCCGCCGTAACCGTCGTTCCCGAAAAAGGAAAAGCAAACCAAGAACTGATTAAACTGCTGGCAAAAAATCTGAAACTGCCTAAAAATATTTTCAGTATCATAAGCGGCGAAACAGATCATTGGAAAAAAATTTTTGTTGATACACCGTTGACAGACGATATATGTCAAAATATTCAAGCGTTGCCAAAGGAAAAATAACTGATGACCGCACAAATAATTGATGGAAAACAAACCGCATCCGAAATCTACGAAACTCTGCGCAACAAAGTTTCGACATTTCCGAGTAAGCCTAAATTGGCAATTATTTTAGTCGGCAACGATGAAGCCAGCCTTATTTATGTGCGCAACAAAATAAAAGCTGCCGAGCGTATCGGTATAGATACCGAATTACATCACCTTTCGGAACATACCGAAGAAACAGAAGTTTTGCATCTGATAGACAATTTAAATGCCGATTCGCAAACCAATGGCATTATTGTTCAGTTGCCTTTACCTGAGCACTTAAACACCAATAAAATAATCAATCGCATTTTGCCGACAAAAGATGTCGACGGCTTCAATCCGTATAATACCGGCATGTTACAAAACAACGAAAAGCCTTATTTTATTGCGGCTACGCCTTTGGGAATAATGATGCTTATTCACAAAGTCTGTCCGGAACTGACCGGTAAAAATGTTGTTATTATCGGCGCTTCATTAATTGTCGGTCGCCCGTTGGCAACACTTCTGCTTAATCAGGAATGTACGGTCACCGTTACCCATATTCATACTCGTGATATTGAAAAATTGGCGCGCAATGCCGATATTTTAGTGGCGGCATGCGGTGTTGCCAAACTGGTTAAAAGCAATTGGATTAAAGACGGATCGATTTTGATTGACGTCGGCATTAACCGTGACAACGGTCATATTTGCGGTGACATTGATTTTGAAGATGTCAAAGAAATCGCCTCAGCCATCACGCCGGTTCCGGGCGGTGTCGGTCCGATGACGGTTGCCATGCTGTTGCAAAACACGGTCGAAGCCTACATCATGCAAAATCAATCTCTTTAATCTCAAACAAAAATGATTATATTTTCCCCGTAAAGGAGAAAATATATGTTGCAGTCACCTTACGGAAAAGTATTCCTGTACAACGACAACAAATTTGCACTTGGCGCATTTGACGACTTTTTTACCAGCCGCTCATTAAAAATGTTCGGCTCGGATAACTTATATCAACTGATTCGTTATGCTAAAGAGATAAATCCGGATTTGCTGATTTTTAACTTACAAGAGCAACCCGAGCCGGATTTTTCACCTTTACGACATTTCTGTAATGAAATATCCTCCGTGAGCTATCCGATAATCGTTTTGCAAAATGAAACAGATCCCTTTCCCCTACATCCGAATATCGCGCATTATCTGCGCTTACCGCATCACATGCAGCGCTTGGTTGATATTACCGAAAGTTACGGCTTAGGACACAAAAACCATCAAATTTTACTTTTGGACACATATCAAGAAGCCGATGACACCTTACATAATTACCTTAAAAAAGAAAATCTGACTTATTTTGAAGTCCATAATGCCCGAGCGGCCGAATTCTATTTGCAAAAAAACAAACCGCAAATATTTTGCATCGAGCCGAATTCGGCATACGCCGCAATCATCAATAAACATCCGCACGATAAATTGTTTTATGTGGATAGAGATAAAGATATTACTGAAATTCGCAATTTTTTACATTAATATCGCTGTAAATTAAACAGTGAGGAACTATATGTCTTTTACCGGATTTGTACGCAAAATATATGACTGGATAATCGGATTATCAGGCGGCAAGCATGCTCTGGCCTGTCTGTTTGCAATTTCTTTTATTGAAAGTTCGTTTTTTCCGATTCCGCCTGATATTATGCTGATACCGATGATTCTGGCCACACCTAAAAAGGCATGGAAAATTGCCGGTGTTTGCACGGTCGCCAGTGTTATCGGCGCATATTTGGGATATATTATCGGCGTTTATTTCTTCCAACTTATTGCCGAACCGCTTTTAAATTTTTACGGTTACTTAGAAAAATTTAACGACTTCAAAAAGCTCTATGAGGAATACGGCGCATGGATTGTTTTCGGTGCCGGAATTACACCGTTTCCGTACAAAATCATCACAATTGCCAGCGGTGTTGTCCACTTAAATTTGCTGATATTTACAGTTGCCTCGATTATTGCTCGCGGACTGAGATTTTTTGTAATTGCCTGGCTTCTCAAAACTTACGGCGAAAAAATGCGCACATTTATCGAAAAAAATCTCGGTTGGTTATCGATTCTGTTTTTGATACTGTTAATCGGCGGCTTTATGCTGATTAAGTTATTTTGAGATATCGTTTTTCAGCTTAAGCATATAGCGGATAACCTCCGGATCACTCCACTTAACCGATCCGGTAATTTGACCGACCTCTTCGCTATCCCTGTTAACAAGTAAAACCGTCGGCGTTACCTGTATACCCATACCGTCGGCAAAATTTGCCCTGCGATCCATATAGCACACCAAATCGGGTGCACCGATTCTCTTCATAAACGCCCGACGCTCGGCAACTGAACTCCATTCTTTTTCAGGTGAAATCAAGATAACTTTAATGCCCTTTGAAGACATGCTTTTAGCAAACTTATTCAAATATTTCATTTCAGCGATACATGGTCCGCAACGACGCGACCAAACCACTGCCATCAACAAGTCGGCCGAAAAATCTTTCAAACGATATGCTTTACCGCTGTCACCGTAAAAACTCAGTGCCGGAATATAGCGCGGTTTCGGAAAAATGTTTATTTTTGCCTCGGCGGGAGCACACCCGACAAACAGCAAAAATAAAACGCATAACATTTGCAAAATTTTATTCATTCATTAACAACTTTCTGCTACAAATATAAATTATCTTTCACTTTTCTGTATTTCTATGCTAGATATACAGCAAAGACATCAAAAAAAAGGTTAACAAATGAAGAATTTGCGAAAAATAATTTTATTGAGTTGTTCGGCGGTCTTACTGCTTTCGGTGCTGACGTCTTGCGGCAGATATTCCGAACCGTCTCCGATAGAAGGCAGCGGCTACCCGCACAATTATCCGCATAAACAAGGAGCAAAAAATGGCTGATACCGGTAGTGTAGATAGAATTCCGTATGTTGAATTTGCCGATAACGCCAACGAGCGTACACCTTGTGTGCTGGTGTTGGATTGTTCGGGATCCATGCGCGGCGAACCGATTAAACAGCTTAATGCCGGATTAATCGCTTTGGAAAAAGAGTTAAAAGAAGATATCGATGCCAGCTCCCGCGTACAGATTTTAATTATCAAAGCTTATGGCAAAGACAACGTCCAAATCTGCTCGGATTGGACCGATGCCATGAATTTTACGGCACCTGTTATGGAAGCCGGCGGTTTGACTCCGCTCGGTAAAGCCATGGAAACCGCGCTGCTGAAAATTGAAGAACAAAAATGCCTGTATGACAGCTGCGGTATTACTTCCAAACGGCCATGGATATTTTTAATCAGTGATGGTGAACCGACGGATTACGGCTGGGAAGATTCGGCTGAAATCTGCCGTTATGCGCAAAAAAATAAAAAAGTGGTTATTCATGCCATCGGCACTCAGGGTGCTAATTTGGATAAACTGGCCAAATTTTCGCTATTACCACCAAAGCGCTTAACCGGTCTTAAATTTACCGAATTTTTCTTATGGCTCAGCCGCAGTGTTTCGTGTGTATCTAAGGCTGCTCCTAATGCAGATCATTATCTGGACGATATCACCGATTGGAACGAAAAGTAATCAAATGGCAAAAAAAGAGCGTATACAAATCTTATCGGCAAATATTCAAGGTGCGTTGCATCGTACCAAAAATATGCCGTGCCAAGATTGTTACGCATCAAAAGTCAATAAAAACAAACTGGTCGCCATTGTTTCGGACGGAGCCGGCTCGGCCAAATACGGCAAAATCGGCGCCCGTATTATATGCGATACTTTATGCGATTTGCTGATTCGGTCCGATTTTAAGAACATCCGACAAAATGTTACCGAAGCCATTAACGTTGCACGGCAAAAGTTGATTTTGCACCGCCGTAACAAAAGCAAATCTGCCGACGGGATTATGGATTTTTCGGCGACGGTTATCGGCGTTTTTTGTATCAAAAATAAAGGCGTCTTTTTCCATATCGGAGATGGTGCCGGATTGGCGTTTTATCAGGGACAATCAGATGACTTTGTAATATCCGAACCGGCAAACGGTGCTTTTTCCTGCGAAACATTTTTCTACACCATGAGCGATTGGCAGGATAATCTGCGCTTTACGTTTTTTGAAAACGCCAACCGTATTATGCTGATGACCGACGGCGTAACGGATTTTGTATTTGCCGATGATTTTTATAAAATCCGCCAAAAATTTTTATTTCCGATAATCAATTATCTGGAGCAAGAGCCGGATAAAACTGCGGCTCAAAAAGCATTATGTAACACGTTAAACGATTCGCGCGCACAACGTATTAATGCCGATGATAAAACTCTTGTGTGGGTGAAAATGCCATGACACAAGCAAAACAAATATGTTTAGCATTGTACCCTGACGGACATCATGAGCATGTCACGCTAGGCAAACTTCTGAATAAAGGCGGTGCCGCCGGTAAAATTTATCTTGATACCACACACCCGGACAGCGTTGCTAAAATATTCCATGAAAAAGAGCACAGTGAAACCAATCGTAAAAAATTGGAAGCCATGCTGCATAACCGCCCGAATATTCCGACAATTCCTTTTGAAAACAAAGAATATATCCAAATTGCCTGGCCGACAGCCTTGTTGGAAGATGAACACGGCTATTGTATCGGTTATCTGATGCCGCTTATCAACACCGATGAAGCCATTTCGCTGGATCATATCATTCAAAAAGCGGTTCGTCGCAAACTCGGTTTATCCGAACGCTACGTTGACCGTGTTTTTGCCGCTTATAATATCACTTCGGTCGTTGCCGCATTACATGCCTGCGGGCACTATATCGTTGATTTAAAACCGTCTAACGTATCAATTTATAAAAACACCTTATTGGTTGCCTTATTTGACTGCGACGGTTTTTCGATTAAGGGTGAAAACAACGAACGTTATCCGGCCGAATATGTCAGCGAAGAATATATTTATCCGGAAGGTATGCAACAAACCTGTCAGGAAATGGGCGAAGAACAGGATAAATTTGCACTGGCCGTCATCATTTTCAGATTATTAAATGAAGGTATTCATCCGTTTTCGGGAACACCGCATAAAAATGAAAATATGCTTTCTTTACAGGAACGCATTGCCGGATACCATTACGCCTACGGTATGTGGCCGGACTCTTATCAAGCGCCGCATCCGTACAGTATCCATGACTATTTTGATAAAAACACGATGAATATGTTTGAACGTGCTTTTACCAAAGGCAACGAACGTCCGAGTGCACTTGAATGGCAAATGCAACTTGAATACATTTTAAAACACTTAAAACAGTGTAAAAAAGACCCTAATCACGCCTACTTCACGCCTAAAGGTTGCGGTTTGTGTATGATTGCCGAAAAATTTAAGGCACATGTCGATGATTACAAGAAAAAACAAGAAGCCGAAAAAGAGACGGTTCGCGGCGTTAAAATCAATGATTTGACAATTGAAAAACTAAAAAAGGACCATAAAAAGCATAAACAAATCAATCAGGTTAAAAATTACATCAGCTATTTGTTGATTGCCTGCTATCTGCTGTTCTTTGCCTTTTTATTCAAAATCATATCCCCTTTTAAATCTTTTTTGACTGACGCCGGCATATTTGCACAGTTATTAATTTTTTTCACAGGTATTTTCGGAATAGATTTCATCTTAAAAAAATGGGTTGATTTTCTGGTCGGTAAAAATCCGAATCTCATCAGTATGCTTTATATATTCGCATTAGCCTGCCTTATCATCACTTTTATATCATTAAACGGCTCACTTTTAGAAATGTTTTCACTGTCCGATTAGCCTTCTTTAGTTTCCTTAGTGATACTAAGAGTCGCAAAAGTGCCTACTTTTCTTTTTTTGTTAATTGATTATATTAGCAAACATTGGGAGGCATATAATGAAAACATTAAATAAAATAAACATTTCTGGAGCAGAGGTTTACCCTCTGATTGAAGGCGGAAAAGGTATTAACGGAACCGACGGAAAAAGTTCCGGCGCATGGGCAAAAGAAGGCGGTGTCGGCACAATTTCAATGGTCAGTCCGACTGAAGTTGACTTCAGCGGCTCGATTATACCTGAAGTATTCCATGAAAGAATAAGAGAAAAGCGCCACCGTGAAATGGTTGAATATGCCATCAAAGGAGGCATTTCACAGGCACAGATAGCGCATGATATCGCCGGAAACAACGGCCGTATTCATATTAATATGCTCTGGGAAATGGCCGATTCGGAAGAAGTTATCGTCCGCGTTTTGGAAGGAGCTAAGGGCTTAATCCACGGCGTAACCTGCGGCGCCGGATTACCATACAATTTAGGGGCTATCGCTTCCGAGCACAACGTCTATTACTATCCGATTATTTCATCGGCGCGTGCCATGGCTATTTTATGGAAGCGCTCTTTTAAGAAATATCCGGAATATTTAGGCGGTGTTGTTTATGAAGATCCGTGGCTTGCCGGCGGACACAACGGTCTGTCAAATGCCGAAAACCCGCTGCAACCCGAACGTCCTTATGAGCGTCTGGTCGAATTACGCAAGACATTAATCGAACTCGGCTTACCGAATTTACCGATTATCATTGCCGGCGGTGTTTGGAGTTTGAGCGACTGGCAGGATTATATTGATAATCCGGAACTCGGCAATGTTGCTTTCCAATTCGGTACACGTCCGATGATTACTAAAGAAAGTCCTATCAGCGATGCCTGGAAACGCCTAATGATGAGCACCCATAAAGGTGATGTCATTTTGCAAAAATTTTCGCCGACCGGGTTCTTTTCATCTGCCATTAAAAACGCCTTTTTAAGCAATTTAATGCGTCGTAAAAAAGCCGAAATTTCATACAGTGACACAGCTACCGAAGAACATACGTTGTTACTGCCTATTTCGCCGTTAAAGGCTGTTTACATTAATCCGGCCGATAAAGCAAAAGTTGAACAACAGCATGACCAAGGTTATACCATGATCAAAGAAACGCCGGATTCGACCTTAGTCTTTTTAACACCGGATGAATGGATGGAAATGCAAAAACAACGTGCCGAATGTGTCGGTTGTTTGTCACAATGTCAATTCTCCGGATGGTCACGCGCAACCGGTACAACCGGTAAAATCCCTGATCCGCGCACATATTGTATTCACAATACATTGATGCGTATCGGTCACGGCGGTGACATCCAAAACAATCTGGCCTTTGCCGGTCATAACGTCTATCGCTTTGCGTTAGACCCTCTGTACGCCAACAATCATATACCGAGCGTACATGAGTTATTCAGCGCCATACTTTCCGGCAAATAGGTCGATAACGGAAACAGCCTTATAAAAATAAGGCTGTTTCTTTTTTAGCGTCTTTGCTGTAATTTTTGTGCTGCGCCGGCCAGACGCATTATTGTATAACTGGCACACTCCTCAGCCGGCATTCCTGTTGTTTTGCAATCGCGTTCACAGTCGTATAATACCCGCAACGCACCGAGTATTCTGTCTTTACTCCACATCTGCAACTGGCGCTTATAATCGTCTTTACGATAAAACATCAACGGCGGGCGCATCGCCTGAATAACCTGATCGGCGGACTTTCCCTCTTCGGTTATTATTGCCGCACTGTCAAGCAATTTACTGAAGTGATATGAAATCTGCCGTACTAACATTGACGGCTCACCGCCCTCTTTTACCAGGCGATTATAAATATTGCAAGCCTTCACCACATCTCCGCCGGCCGTAAAATAGCATAAATCTTCGACATTGGCACCTGCAACATCACTGACGGCAGCTTTAACGTCATCAAGCGTCACAACCTTACGCTCATCCAAATACATTGCCAATTTATCGATTTCGCCCTGATTCACTTTACTATCCGGCGATAATCTGGCACATAAGGCCTGTATGGTTGGTACATCGGCAGTTAATCCTTTTTCGGCCAGCATTTTAGCGGTTTCTTGCGCAATATCGGCTTCACGTTCCTCATAACAACCGACGATAATAACGTCGGTTCTGTCTTTAGCCCACATAATAAGCGAAGATTTTGTATTTAAGCTGTCCGACATCAAAATCAGCAAATTTTCGCTGGTGGTTTCCGGCAGTGTATTTTTCAAAAATGCCGTCAAATTATTATCGACATTTTTAACGGCGATCACGCGACGACCGCCCATTAATGACTGAGCATAAAACTCGGCATAAATTTCGGCACCGTCTTTAGAAATATTTTCCATATCAAGCAAAACATAATGAAAAGCATCGTCGGTACTGCCGCAAACGGCTTCCGCGCATTTTTTATGCAAAGTTGATATCGCACCCTCATTGGTTCCGAACAGCACAACACACTTAACATCCGGATTCGGATATTTACAAAAACTTTCAAATTGTGCCGGTTTAAAATTCATCTGGATTACCGCGTTTCGTTTTAACCGAATGGAAATAAGCACCGATTCTTAAAGATATATCATTTGCCAGAATCTTGGCGCCGTCCTTTTCGATTTTCTTCTTATCCATGGTTGTTGAATACGGATTATCCAATAAGTCGTAACTCAAGAAAATTGAGCTTTCACCGCTGACCAGCTGTCCGTTTTCCTTGCTCCACAAATTGTACTTGAGCGTATATTGGACTTTTTCACGCGTTGCGGTAATATCATCACGCAAAGCCTGTTGTACGGTTCGACTGTTAATCGGTTCGACCTTCAGAAAGTATTTGGCGCATTTCGGCGTTCCCATCGGATTAAATGTATCCATCAGCTCATTTTTAACAAGCTGACCTATTCTGTCTGTCACGCTTTCGACACGGATTTGCGCCATTTCGCGCACGATATCGGTATCAAATTTATTGTTATAATACCACATATCGTCACTCGAAGTTTTCTCCACATACAGAGGTTCAAATCCACATGCGGACAAACAGCAAATCAACGCCGAAACGGCAAATATTTTCTTATTAAGCTGCAACAATGTTTACAATCCTACCCGGTACAACAATGATTTTCTTGATGTTTTGATTTTCGAGCTGACGCGCAACATTTTCCAGTTTCAAAGCAGCGGCCTCAGTTTCTTCTTTTGAAGCGTTCTTGGCAACCGTAACGGTTCCGCGCATTTTACCGTTAATCTGAACACCTAAA
>CAMVHF010000015.1 GCA_947167235.1 uncultured Alphaproteobacteria bacterium | reverse complement strand
GTTACGGCTCTTCTTTCGGCAACGATAGGAACTGTGGGAACCACTGTTATGGGTAAAAGCGTGGTATCAAGCCTCTTAAAGATGATTCCCGGCGTGGGAAGCGTTGCGGGCGGCGCTGAAAATCTTTGGCTTCTGTTTTAGCGGTAACATCAGCTCCCTGAGCAACCTCATAAACGGCCGAAAAACCTATTTTTAAGAAGGCGTCCTGAATTTGCTCCGGTTTACACGGCAAATGTCCGATTAATGCCGGTGCAAACATAGCTATAACTTCTTTGCCCTCTTTAATATTTTTCAAAATATCGATAACCTGCGATTTGGCATGCGGAGCCCCGAACGGACATGCCGAAACGCATTTTCCGCAAGAAATACACTTATCTTTATCAATATGAGCCAAACCATCTTCGCCCTTGGCAATGGCCCCGACAGGACAGGCTTCTTCACACGGCACTATCGTTTTAACAATGGCTCGATACGGACAGGCAGCCATGCACATACCGCATTTTTTGCATTTTTCACTGTCAATAACCGAGCGATGACCGTCATTGCTGATGGCGCCGAAGCGACAAGCTTTCATACACGGCTTAGCCACGCAATTTTGGCACAATTCGGTTCCAAAAACTTTTGATGACGGACATCCTTTGCAAGCATTTTGCAAAACCGTTAAAGGCTCCGGTTCGGGATGTTCTCTTTTTAAGGCTTTTTCGGCAAAATCCGAAAGAAGCGTTTTTTCATCATCATCTTCCATGGCAAAACCCAATCCGGCAATGGTTCTGGAACGTAAAACAGCACGTTCTTTATACACACAGCAACGGAACGGAACTTCACAGCCTTTCGGACGCATTTCATACGGAATAAGACGAACATTTTCCGCATAATTGTCAGACATAAAAGCTTTAATGATACGCACTAAAACTTCGCGTTTTAATCTTCTGGTTTCCAGTTCTTCACTCATCACTTAACTTACTTTCAATCGCATTAATTACTTTTTCGACGCTGGCAGATGAAATCACTTCATCATCAACATAAACGTACGGAGCTTTAGAAAAGGAGTCTTGTTTATGACATGTTTCAAAGCATCTGACAGACACAATTTCAACTTTATCCGTATATTTTTCGGCAAGGGTATCAAGAATTGATTTTACAACATCTCCACCCATAACGTAGCAGGTTGTTCCCTGACATACTTTTACTTTTATTTTTTCCATTTGCCTCTCCTACATATAATGGATCGTAACTTGTTTAAAATATTTCTCTTCCAACAGTTTTTTTATTTTCTTAATAATAGTTCTTCTGACTTCTATTTCAATCGGCAGTGTCGGATCATAATGAGCCTGATTCAACATTGCGCCGACCATAAACTCGATTATATCCGTGCTTAAAAAGAAATCGACCAGCTGACCGGCAGCATCCTTATGTTTAAGTTCTTCACGTTCCAAATATTCCGCCGCACGTGTCAGCGTTAAAATACCTTCCGTCACCAAATCGATGCCATCCATCACGGCAACCGGCGGCAAATCGCCCGATTGCGGTTGCGGCAAATTAATGATATCCCGTTTAAGCTCGCGGGAAACCAAATTGGCTGTCGTACCGCCGCAAATGGCTTTTTTACCGTTAAAGAAACTAAAAGACAAGCAATATTCGCGATCTTTCATTTTATTGTACGGCGGGCCGGTAAAAACCATGGCTTTGCGCGGATTTCTGAAATACAAAACCGCACACGATATATCATCACCGGCATGTTCTTCCGGTTCTACCGACAACGCCTTTTGAATAACTTTTGAAGACAATTCGGTACTGGAAATATCTGATTTTTTAGCGATGCACTCTTTCACATATTGCAAAAAACCTTCCCTTTTAAACCCAATCGGATAACCCGAAGTACCAATCCCCGCCTGTGTAACACCATCGGAACAAAATACCAGCCTATCACCGACTTCGGCCTTAAACTGATATATTTTCAAATGTCTGTCCGGAAATTTAGGTGATGTATATTCTTGGTACTCAGGCTCAATCTCCTGATTGCCGCGCATCCATAAAAACGTCGGATTTCCTTCTTCAACCACCCAAACCGAACCGTCATTCCGGCAATCTACTGCCGAAAAAGTGGCATAACTGATTTCGCCAAGCTGACAAACCGGCAACGCGTCCATAATCCTCTGCGCCGCTTTTTGAATAGGGATATCTTCTTCGATAAAGCGCACCCTCATGGTTGATGTCATACACGATAAAATATTTGCCTTGATACCGCTGCCCAAACCGTCGGATAATACGGCTATCACACGCTCCTGATTATCCGTACGTTTAGATACAAAATAATCCCCGAAGGCATTTTGGCCGTATTTTTTAATTTGTGCACAGTCTATATCAATGAACATCTATTCCTCATCCGTATTATATTCATTGGCAATCGTGTTCAAAATCGTTTCGGTCTGCACCATATGTTCACCGAGCAAACAAGCTATCTGCTGTACGGTAGAAATATTTTTATCGATAACTTCTTTAGCTTTTTGCGCCACAATCTCACGCGCATGATTAGCATTGGTCATATCGGTAATCGTCACGCCGATACTGGTGTTTTGCTCAATCGGAAATACGTGCAAATCATAAAATTTATTATTAAATTTATAGTTTTCTTTATGAGCCTCACTGCCACTCGCCAACACCGAAGCAAAAACTTTGTCGGCACTGAAAAATGTTTGTATCGGCAAGCCGGCCAATTTTTGCAAATCCGATAAATAAGTTTCTTGTTCTTCACCGGTAAACATCCGGGCAAAAGCTTCATTAGCCTCCATAATGCGCAAATCTTTATCCAGCATAACCATTGCCGAAGGAATACTTTTAAGCATGGCATTGGCTTTTTTGGTCGCCAGTTTTCGCATATACGAAACGCACATTGACGGCTCGGCATCACCGTTTAACAGGGCCTTTGCCATGTCACGGCAGGTTTGATATCCGCAGCCGGCGCAATTCAATTCATCTTCCGGCAAATATTTACCGATACGATGCAAAGCTTCTTGAATTTCATCCATCGAATAGGTGCGATTATCGGTTTCAATCGGCGCATATTCCTGAGATACGACCACATCCGGCGTTGTCGGAATATTATCGCGATATTTAACATGGCGTAAAACGCGTGAAACATTGTTGACATCAGATAACTTTGTGGCAATACACGGACCGTGCATACAACCGCCGGCACAGGCCAAAGCCTCGATAAACACCGGATTTTTCAAATTTTCTTTGGCAAACTCGTCAACCGCCAAATCAAAAGCTTCTAAAGAGCAAACCTGATACAAATGGACCTTGTCTTCAATACCGATTCGTTTAATTGTTTCGCACATACCGCCGTCCATCGGATATAAATTACCTTCATAAGCAAAAGTCGGGACAAATTCTTCCCCAAAACAATCGCCGGATTCGATAGCTGTATCGGTTTCTTTAAGCCACAATTTCAATTCTTCGAAAGTTAAAGCAAAATCGATTAAATCTTTATGTGTGTCGGATTCGTCTTTTTTAGCAATGCACGGACCGATAAAGACCACCGCCGCATCATCACCGTAAGTGTTCTTCAATAATTTGGCATGCGTTAAAGCCGGCGAGGCAATCGGCACGATATATTCGGCCAATTCAGGTTTATAGAGCCGAATATATTTCACAATAACCGGACACGCGCTTGATATCATCAAACCTTTATCTTTTTGGTTCAGCAAACGGGCCGTTTCGATTGAAACTTCCTGCGCTCCCAAAGCTGTTTCGCTTATACCGGCAAAGCCGAGTTTTTTAAGCGTGGCAATCATCTGGCCCGATGTGCATGAAAAAGAAGCCCGCCAACTCGGCGCTAACGACACATAAACCGGTTTTCCGGTATTAATAAGTTGTCTGACTTTATCCAAATCATTGCGAACGCGCTTGGCATGACTCGGACACGGCGCAACACATCTGCCGCAAGCAATGCATTTATCGGTTAAGACGCAGGCATGACCGTCCTGAATACGAATAGATTTAACCGGACAGCGGCGAACACATTTATAGCAGTCCTGACATTCATTATATAATGTATATACGATTCCCTGATTAATGTTCATAGTGCCTCCAATATGCGCAAAAGTTCATCTTGCGTCGGATGACAATATTTTTTATCATCAACAAAAATCGTCGGCCCGTCCTGACATGAATTGGTACACCGACAACCGAGTAATTCGATGGTCGCATTTTTGTTATTCTGACGAATATAATCTTCTAAAAAGGCCAACATTTTATCGTTGCCGCGTATGTAACAAGAACTACCCAAACAAACTTTAATAATCGCCATTATGTCCTCTTATTGTGATTTTTTTCACAAAATAAAGGAAAACATTGTAAATGTCAAGTAAAATAAGCTGTTTATCTCAAAAAATATTCGCTAAATTTCGATAATTTTATGCGATTTTCTTTCAGGTTGCATCTGCCATATTGATTTTGCTTTAGCCAATTTTTCCGGATCATTACTGATCCCCTTCGGATACTCCTTATTAAAAACGGCTTCTTCTTTTAAGCTGTATATCGTCGCATTGTGCGATATTGCTTCACCGACAAAGTGCTGAAATTGTTCTTCGCTTTGACACTGCATAGCCGCGAGGGATTCGATTTTAATAAATACCGGTTGCGGATACAAACGCTTCCGATTCAGCATTTTTTCCTTTTGCGCAAACAACATCAGTTTTGCCCACTCGGGACGTGGTGCATCTTTAGTCGGCATCTTTTCGGTAAAGATGACATCGGCAGGATCTTTTACCTCATATTTTTTTAATCTGCCTTCGACATTGTAATTATAAACCGGCATATTTCCCTCCTTGCTGATACGATTTTAGCACAAAAAAATTTTTATGTCAAGAAAGGCTGTTATGCAAAGATATGATGAATAACCGCCAAATCTTAACTATATTATAAACAAAGATTGTTATCTTCAAATTAAATTCAGCATTGTAAAGGAGAAATAATATGCCGTATATTGAAGCAAAAATGAGTATTAAATTGACTGATCAACAAAAAGATGATTTACAAAAAAAACTGACCGGTGCCGTATCTGCCGCATTCGGTAAACCGAAAGCCTATATTATGGCCGATATCGAAGATGATAAATCGCTTTATATGGCAGAAAGAAAGTTGGAAAAAGGGGCATATATCGCTATCAGTCTGTTGGGTTCGGCATCTAAATCCGCCTGTCAGGCTTTAACCGCCGAAATCTGCAATATTTTACAAAGCGACTATGGTATTAACGGTTCAAATATTTATGTGACCTATCACCCGACCGACCTCTGGGGTTGGAACGGCTCAATGTTTTAAGCACAAAGTCTGAAAAACTTATTTTGATTTTTGTAAATTTGAATACTCTTCAAGAGTCATATCAGAAGAAAACAATTCTTCTGATATTTTTTTACCGACGTATCTGAAATGCCACGGCTCAAAATTAACACCGGTTATATTTTCTTTCCCCTTCGGAAACCGCAAAATAAAACCATATTTATGCGCATTTGAAAATAACCACATAATTTCGGGATCATCTTCTTTCTGCTCTTCAATCATTTCATTATTACGGCGGAAAATAACATCGACGGCTAATCCGGTTTGATGTTCGCTTCCTCCGGGTAAAGCCACATATTTTTTGGCATGTTCTAAACCTTTTTCGGCAACAATATGGTTAAAAACCCGCTCCTGATAGTCATAAGTTCGGTATGATGAATCTACAAATATCTCATATCCTGCTTTTAAGGCATCTTTTTGCATTTCCTTAAAAGCATCGTACGCCTGCTTATTAAGCTTGTTAACATAAGTTTTATCTATTTTTGAACCGGTCGGTTCATGAATTTCAACCAACCCTTCCGGAACATAATCGCGTGGCAGTAAATTATCTTTATTAACCAGTATTGTAAAATCCATCATATCATCTCCGAATAATGTTTACTAACCACATACTAACTTGCCCTTTTTGTGTTTTCAACAAAATATTTTACGATTTCACGAATTTGCACGTCAGAAAATGACGTAGCAAATATATAAAATGTAATTACAACATTCAACTAATTTTATAAAGGAGAAAGACAATGTGGTATGTTGCAATCAACGGTAAAGTCGTCCCGATTCCTTATCAATTTTATCACGATGCTTGGGAGGCCGCGGCTCATTATAAAGAAACAATGGTTGCCGTCTGTACCGAAATCGTACCGGAAGACCGCCTCGACGAGTATAGATAAATTTACAAGATTTAAATCTCTTACAAGGCTTTCCGGCACCAATGCGGAGAGCCTTTTATATTAAAATCGTAAAAAAGAATAATTTTTAATATTTCACGCTGTTAATTTCATCTTGCAAATTTGTTAAAAATTTGCCGGCATGTGCGCCGTCCATTTGCGTATGATGAAACTGAAACGAAATCGGCAGATAATACTTGAACCACCGCTTTTGATAGCGTCCCCAAATCATAAACGGATTATTAAAAATACCGCTGTTCATACCTACCGCGCCGTCAATTTCAGTATCAATAATCGCCGATGTGCCGATAACCATGCTGTCTGCCGACAAATCTCGATCATTGCAACTTTCGGCAACTTCGGTTGTATATTTAAGGTATTCGGCATTAAACGCGCCCAAGTCATCGGACTGCAAAATATCGCATGAACTAACCTCACCGGTTTTGTTTTTAACAATCGTGTTGACCGCCAACATATCGTATTGCATCAACTTATTGCCAACCGGAAGCATATAAAACTCCTTTACCGAAGCGGCGGCTTTTCCGATACAGAAATCAAGTAACATATTGAATTTAAGACGTTTCTTTTGGATGATTTTAACTAAATTTGTCACATCAAACGTTTTGAAAAACGTCACCATCGGGTTTGGTGCCTTCATCCATAATTCAAACGCTTTTGCGCGTGTTGTTTCTGCCGGATTAATCTCTTTTGCCATCATTATTTTCCTTTAATAAATATTCCAAAAATGCGCGACAACCTTTGCTGATATCATCATAACTCTCGTCAAAATTTCCGGTATACCACGGATCGCGAATATTACGCGGCTCATCGGTAAAATCGAGCAAGCGATAAATTTTGCGTTCGGTATCCGGACCGACAATCTCTAAAATATCATCAATGTTGCGGTCATCCATGGCAATGATGTAATCGAAATACACATAGTCGCGCGGTCGAATTTGCCGTGAATAATGTTCCTCAAACGAAATTTGCATCTCTGTCAATTTTTTGCGCGTGCCATGATGAATGCCGGCATGGCACATTTCGTTAAATCCTTCCGTTGCGGCAGAATCAATATAAAATTTCTCTGACAAACCCTTTTCGGCAACCATTTGCTTAAACACAAACTCCGCCATCGGCGAGCGGCAAATATTTCCCAAACATACAAACAAAACTTTAATCATAAAGACATCTCCTGAATTCGATATTTTTATGCCTTTTGAACGGATTTCAGATACAGATAATCTTGTATTCTCGGATTTGCATCTTGTTCAATGCCCATACTTGTTTCTATGGTGATATAGGCATCTTTATCCGTAAAATCATTTAAAAAGTGAGATAGCGGAAAATTACCTGCGCCAAAGTGCATATGTAGATCATTTGCCTGATTGGTATCACCATCGCACATATGATAAACCGTCGGTTTTAAGTTAAAAAAGTTCTTCAATTGCACGTCAATTGCTATATTAAGAGTTAATGCCGCACAAATGGCATGAGAAAAATCGAAACAAAAACCGCATCCGCTTCCTTGCATAATATACGATATTTCATCGGCTGTGCTTCCGTGCATCGGTGTGGTTCCGTAATCTAAATAAGGCAGATTTTCAACCAAAATACGCGAATCATTAAAAAGCTTAAATTGTCTTACCGTTTCATCAATATGTTGCATACCGTGCCCTAATCCGGCATGAACAACAATTGTTTTTGCATTAAAAAAATCGGCAGCTTTTTGAGATAAAACCACAAGCTCCTTATTTTGTTTTTCCAGTTCTTTATTCCCCGGATCAAAACCCATTGAATCATGCGGCGCATGGATTCTTACTTCAACATCGCCTATTTGCTCTTTAATTTTTTTCAAATCCGCTGTAGTACAACTTGGCACAATCATCAGTTCAATAAAAGAATCTGATACCGAAGACGCATATTTTGCGCAATCTTTTATCAATTCCGGTGCATCATACAGATTTGAACTATACACCTTAAATCCGAATTTCCTCATATTTTCTCTCTATAAATTCGGATTTTTTTTGAAATGCTCGGGATAAGTCGTAACTTTTTCCCGCAAATGTGAATTCTTTTATTTTCGGAAATTGGCTGAGCCTTGCAGCATCAAGAATGTTCAGATCTTCATCAATTATTCTCTGATCTACCAATTCCGAGAAGTCCAATCCCATTTTAACGCCCTTAATATCAGTAAACTCCCGGGCATGCTCTTTACTGATACGCCCCGATAAAACGGCTTCCATCTGATTAAAGCAACCCATAAATTCATGAACGACGCGAAAATCTTTGCTTGTTTCAGCCAGTGCGACACCCATTTGTTTTAAAAATTCGGGAGCAAGATTATTCATATCCTTTATTTGCTTTGGTATCATAGAGGTGTTGAGACGGGCTAACTGTTCCGCATTCGGCTCCTGACTGAAATCATAACTGTCTTTCAATCCGAATTTTTTAATTGTTTCATCGGCATATTTCTTAAGCAGAATGCCCGGTAATACTTTTTTATTATTCGGGTCCGGATACACTTTATTTCTGAAATATTCCATAGCCCCATCAAATTCGGGATACATACCGACAATATAATCATTTTTATAGGATTCGCCTTGTAAACCTAAAGGAGATAAAGAAGGTAATTTTTTGAAAATATCCAAGGTTTTATTAAACTCTGCCGCATCACCAAATTCGCTGTTGTAACGTGCATTTGTGGCAATGTATAATATATGTCTCGTATTTGAATCTGTTCTTTCGGTCATGGTTTCCAAATCTCCGCCGATTTATTTTTGTTAAAGTAATGTTAGCAGTTTTTCTTTTTAGAGTCAATTAGAGAACAAATACTTCTTAAAACTTACTGTTTAGCACCGTATACTTGTAACAAAGTTACGACAGGGGTACATTGATCCGCCGCAGGTTCTCCGGATATAATCGTTACACTGCCCAAAGCATGTGCAAGTGCCGTTTTTCCGTAATTGTCTCGAAGAGTTGTATCCGCACCGTTTTTAAGCAAAATTTCAGCCAGATCCGGCCGACAGGATATTGCCGCGTCGATTAAAAGTGTAGCGCCTTCATTGTTCTGAATATTAACATCGGCATTGTTTTGAATCAGAAATTGCAGCTTTTGCAACGGTGCAAAAATCAAGTAACATATTGAATTTTAATTGTCTTTTAGCGCTGATTTTAACCAAATTTGTCACATCAAACATTTTGAAAAACGTTACCATCGGGTTCGGTGCCTTCATCCAGAACTCAAACGCTTTTGCGCGCGTCGTTTCTTGCGGGTTAGCCTAAATCAAATGCCGCTTTGATAGAAGTATATGAATTTTCCGGAGGTAATTGGCTCAATAATTCTCCTTTTGCGTAAGGCATTTTCAAAAAATTCTGATTAACATCCGTACAACCATACAAACCTCTATGGCAAAAGATAAGGAAACTCAGTTTACTCGTGTATGGTTGAGAAATATGGCAATCTACCGATTTTAACATCGTCCTCGATAATGACAAATCGCCCGATGACTGTTCCTTCGCCAATATGGGCATTTGGTGATATTAAAGAAAAATTTTCCATAACACTTATCTTTCTCGTGCCTTTTCACGAAATTCTAATTATTACCAAAATAGTTGTCTTTGGCGCCATGGTAAGATTATTTCGAAAACTTGTCAATATTTTTAACCTATTGATCTGTCTTAATATTATACATTTTGAATCAAAATACCAGGGCATTTTATTGGTTTATTAACAAAATGGAAGATATAATATAAATAATAGTGGTTTTTACCTTAAAGGAATAGGCGCATATGAACTCGTTACCATTTATTTTTATTGCTTTATTAACAAAATATTCTCCAATTGCGGCATTGGTCGCAATGGTTATATTACTGATAATTGTATATGAGATTGATATTGATAGGTTACCGTTTTTCAAAAAGAAAAATGTCGAGGAAAATGCTAATGACTATCTGCCTTTTGATAAAGCTGATAAAACGGAGTATTATAACAAAATCAGCAGCGCTTATGAGGCAAACAAAAATATTCAACAAAAGTATAATTTTATAGAAAATTTGCCATCGGATACGGTTGAAAGCAAAGTTGATGCCATAACCGGTAAAAAACTAAAACAGGGCGTATTTGGTAAACTTTTTGTTATATATGTTACTTATGGTATGATTTTGTTTGGTATGAAGTATGATAGTCCTTCAGAAGCCGGTATATTTGCTCCTCTGATTATAACTTTGTTTTCGCCTGCTATTTTGGGCGGTTTTCTTTTTAAATCTAAACATCAAAACGGGATAGAGAAGGGAATTACTTGTATTGTTGCTTTAATTCCGATGCTTTTTGCGGGAATATCATATTGTTTATCAATAGCAAAAGAGAACAATTATGAGTATCTGCAAAATATCTTTTTGGCAGTTGTATTGATGATAACATTCATTTTATTTATGAATTTAATCAAGTTTGAATTTCGCGATAAATAAAATTTCTTAAAATTCTTAGCCTAGCGATTTCAAACCGACATCCCGCTTTCCAACTGCAGACAAAGCGCTAGAATATTTGTAGCCTCGTGCACGCCGACTAAAGGAGATGTACCGTCTTTTATACAACGGATAAAATCGGCCAATTCATTTTGCAGCGAATTTCCGCCCTCGGTTAGTATTCGACCGTTTTTAAGCAGTCGGCGCTCCATAAAATCAATATGGAAAATATTGCTATCGATATCAATGATATCCATAAAACGCTCGACTTCACGGTCCTCTCGCAGTGCTTCCAGTTTAACCGACGCACCGTTTTTATATTTAATGTCAACAACCGCATGATTTTCCCAACTCAGATCTGGGCGTTTATTAACGCTGGATGTCGCAATATTATTGCCTAAAAGCGAATAAACGATGGCAAGGTCGTGAATCATTAATTCCTGCACGACACTGATGCCGGTTTTATTGGTCGCATTACGGCTGGTTCGAACAGCTCTTATGCTTACAACAGGAAGCTGCAACTCTTCTTTTAAGCGGATAACCGCAGGGTTATAATTTTCGGTATGTCCGGCGACAATTAAGCTTTGCCCGATCTTTGCCGCAGATATTAATTTTTTACATCCCTCAAGAGTTGTTGCCAAAGGTTTTTCGATAAGGCACGGAATTCCACGCAATAGAAGTTTTTCACCGATTTCGGCATGCGTCGGACCTGGGGTTGCAACAATGGCCGCATCAACTTTGCTGAGGTCTATGTCGTCAATATCGGTAAAATAGGGCACGTTCAATTCAGCCGCACGACGTGCCGATGATTCCGGTGACGAGGTCAGAATTCCGGCAATTTCGACAGTATCGGCAAAATTTTCCCGTAAAGTTTTGAGGTGTTTTTGCCCCATATTTCTGCAACCTATAATCGCTATATTTAGTTTATTCACAGTAACCTCCATGCCTAAAATGTTATAATCCTCTCATATTCCGCCGTCGTAGCCGGTATCGAATTTAGTCCCTTTTGATGAGTGACGACTGTTATTAATCGCCAATACATAACAATACTAAATTCGTGTATTTTTTCCGCGCAAAAAAGCATCCCCGACTTGGGTATTAAATCTTTGGAACGCCTTATCCTTTTCAGCTTTATTCATGCATGGATTATTTTCAATAATCTCATATATACTCGGACTTTTTATAACTTTTGCGGCTCGGAAAGCAGCACTTTTTATGGATTCTTCATCATCCACAAAGTACCATTTAACTAAATGAAGTATTTTTCCCTGATTTTCATTCAAAAACTTAAGATCAAGATCTTTTACATTGGCAGGATCTTCTCCGCAACTGACAATATAATTATGAAAATACCGTGGTGCGCATTCCACACTGTTATTACTTTGATCAAAATCATCATTTTTCAGATTTTTATTTACAAGCATAATAACTCATACAGCCTTTGAAATTCAAATCAACCAAATTAAAATATTCAACCTCTGCACCTGCGGCTTCTGCTCCTTTTTGTGCTTCCTTTAAAACTTTGGCCGTATTAAAATTCTTTCTTGGACTTCCATTGATAATGATTACTTTTTTCATCTGTTTGCTCCATTTAACTAATTTGCTGCTCAATCTACTTGCCTTTGTGTATTTCGCTCAATAATTTATGACCGACACCAACATTATCAGTTTCATATTCATTGATAAACGTATAGATTGTTTCTTCTGGCATATTGATAATTTTTGCAAAGATTGGTGTTAATTCCTTGACCAATGCTTCTTTTTGTTCTTTGGTGGCATGTGCAATATCAAGTCTCATTACCGGCATATCTGTTCTCCTTTACTTCAACTTGTTATATTCTTCATCGGTTACAGGCTCAAGCCATTCGTTAGAGCCACCTTCTGATGGTACTTCTACGGCAATATGCGTAAACCAACTGTCTTTAGCTGCACCATGCCAATGTTTTGTTTCCGGCGCAATATTGACAACATCGCCGGCTTTGAGTTCGCGAGGTTCTTTGCCCCATTCCTGATACCATCCGCGTCCTTGAGTGACTAGTAAAATCTGTCCGCCTTTATGATGAATATGCCAATTGTTACGGCATTTCGGTTCAAAAGTTACGTTATACATCGGAACGCCGTTTTCGGTTGTAATCGGCTTTAAATAACTTTTGCCGGTAAAATACTTGCCATAAGGATTTAGTTCTCCGAAACCAAAGACAACATTTTTGGCTTTTGCTTCGGCGGAAATATTCAAAATTTCCGCCACCTCATCATCGGTTAAACCATTATGTTTGCCAATCTCAATATGAGCGCTTAATTGACTTTCCACGCCTTCGCAAGCGGCCAACATAGCGATTGTTGCCAGTTCTCTTGTTTTCCAATCCACATTATCACGCGCAAAAATATCGCCGAATAAGTGAGCCTTCAGGTATTCATCAATGGCAGGAGCAAATTCAAACAACTTGCCTTTTACTTCCGTACCGACCAGTTTAGTTTGATTTTCCGTGCCATAGGTTAAAGCACTGCCTTCAGGTTTTGCACTCGGTTCTTTACCCAACTCGTCTTTATTGCCGCGTTCTTCAACGGTTTGCATCAAAGTTCCCAACGCATTTAAACTGCGCGGAAAACCGCAATAGGCATAAGCCTGCACCAAAATTTCTTTCAATTCATTTACGGAAACACCGTTATCAAGTCCGTTATTCAGGGCTTGCTTTAATTCTGTTTGATTTCCAAGGGCTGCATAGGCTGCCGCTTCGGCAATAGCTTGTTGTTCCGCATTCAGAGCATTTGCCATAACATTTCCTCCTAAAATTATTGACATTGTTAATGTTAATAAAAATTTTTTCATTCGTGACCTCATAGATTTAATTATTTTAAAATAGTTTCAATATCAGCCATAATTTGGTTGCTTGTCATACCAAGCTTTTGTAATAATTCAGCCGGGTTGTAACGATCATAAAACTCTTTCTGCAAACCGTAATTTTTAACTTTCATATTGCTTGAACCGTAGAATGCGGCAATTTTCTGTCCGAAACCGCCATCTAAGATACCGTCTTCAAGCGTTATGATTAACTGATGGTTATTGGTTAAATCTTTCAGTAATTTTTCATCTAATCCGGAAGCAAAACGCGGATTAATCAAAGTAGGTTTGAAGTGTAAATTTTTCTCAATTTGAAGGGCTAATTCTTCGCCTCTTTGATAAAAATCGCCAAGCGCCAAAATCGCAACTCTTTCGCCTTGTTGTTCAATTTTGAAAGTGTTTAGATTGCTGAAATTTTTATCTGCCGAACGCGATGTAACTGCATTTCCCGGCATTAAAATCATTACCGGATGTTCTTTTTGTTCTACGGACCAATCCAGCATATTTAAATATTCTTCTTTTGAAGTCGGTGCCAACATAATCAAATTCGGAATGTTGGAAAAGGCGGCAATTGTGAATATACCCAAGTGTGTCACATCGGTCAGCCCGTCAAATGAAGTATAGTTCAGTAAAATTGTTGCCGGATTATTGTTGATGCATAAATCTTGTGAAATTTGATCATAGGTGCGCTGAATAAAGGTTGAATTGGTTACCAACAACGGTTTTCCGCCGGCTTTGGCGATGCCCGATGCAAAAGCGACTGCATGTTCTTCGGCAATTCCGACATCTTCGTATTGTTCGCCCAGTTTTGCGCGCAAATCCGGCGTTAATCCGGCCGTCATCGGCATTGCCGGCGTAATAACCACAAAATCTTTATCTGCGGCAGCCTTATTCATAATATAATCGGCAGTCAAAGAAGTATAACTCTCTGACGGAAAAGAGATTGTATATTTTCCGGTATTTTTATCAAAAGGCAAACACCAGTGCCATGCTTCTTTATTTTCTTCGGCCAATTTATAGCCTTTGCCTTTTTTGGTGTTAATGTGGACAACAATCGGATGGTCTATATCTTTAACTTTTTGCAAAACCTCAATCATCGATTTAATATCGTTGCCGTTTTCTTCATAAATATAATCCAAGCCGAGAGCCTTAAAAATGTTATTTTCTGCTTTGCCTTTTGTGGCGCGTAATTCGTTCAAGTGTTCGCAAATACCGCCGTGAGCCTCGGCAATTGCCTGTTGATTGTCATTGACGATTATAATAAAGTTTGACTTTATTTCCGAGCCGGCAAAATCAAGTGCTTCTAAAGCTTCGCCACCGGTAAGCGAACCATCGCCGATCAGCGCGATAACATTATATTTTTCTCTTTTTAAATCACGTGCTTTTACCAAGCCTGATGCTAAGGAAACAGACGTTGAGGTATGCCCGACATTAAATAAATCGTGCTCGCTTTCTTCAGGATTGGTGTATCCTGAATCTTCTGTGAAGTGTTCATCATCAATATAACCGGATTTACGTCCTGTCAGCATTTTGTGCGGATAGCTTTGGTGAGATACATCAAACACAAACTTATCTTTCGGTGAATCAAACACATAGTGCATGGCAATCTCTGCCTCTACAATGCCGAAATTCGGACCAAAGTGTCCGCCGATTTTGGTTAAGCGGTTAAACAGAGCTTCTCTGATATCTTGGGCTAAAATATTCAACTCGTCAGTATTTAATTTTTTAACGTCTGCAGGAGAATTAATGTTTTTTAATATATCGTACATTTTTATTCCTTTCTAAAATTTATTTATTCCTTAATAAATTTTTTGTCATTGTTCGGAACGCCGGCGGTATCTTCAATATAGCGTTCAACTTTCATGTGCAGGTCATACTTAATGCGCAACTCGGTAATCTTATCCATCATCGGTGTTGCATGGTGCTTATCTATGGCGTCCTGACTTTCCCAACTATCTATAAGTAAAACGGTTTCAGGATCATTTTTGGGATAAAAGTATTCGTATTTTTTATTGCCTTCTTCGGCACGAATAGCCGCAGCTGTTCCGCTTTGTTCCATTTCCTCGGCAAACTTTCGGGCATTGCCATTTTCACCCGTATAATAGATATTGACTGTAATCGCCATCGCTTGACCTCCGATTAAAAGAATTGTTGAAAAAATAAGAAATAAAAACTTTTTTATCATTTCATTTCCCTTTTCTTATATTGATGATAACAAACTCGGATTTTGTTCCTGTTTTGAACTTAATTGCCCAATCGGATATACCGGACGTTACAATAAAATCGGTATCATTACGGCGCTCGTATCCATAAACCAAATCGTTGGCTTTAATCCATTTACCGACTTGATTAAACGGAAACAGTTGTCCGCCATGCGTATGTCCGCTTAATACCAAATCAACTTTTGCAGCGGCTTCTTTATCATATTCCACCGGTTGATGGTCTAAAACAATCATATATTTGCTTTTATCTAAATCCTTGGTAAGTTCTTCTATTGATTTACGATGTCCGCCTTGCTCGTGCTGAACCGAATAATCTCTGCGACCGATGACATAAAACGAATTATCTACCAAAATGCTCTCATCTTGCAGAATATTGATACCGTTCTTTTTAAGTTCGTTAAACAAATCATCTTCCGAAAATCCACGATGTGCAGCACCGTAATAGCCTTTGTCATGATTGCCGGAAATATAATAAATTCCGTGTTTTGTTTTCATCTGCCCTAAAGTTCTGGTGGCATTTATCATTTGCTCTCTTGTTGTTCCGTCATCAACATAATCGCCGGCAATGAACACTATATCCGGATTTTGTGCTTGAATTGTTTCCAAATGCTTGGCAAAACCTTTATCATCAAAAGTTGTTCCTAAATGTGAATCGGCAAACATTGCTACTTTCAAATCCGACATTTGCTTGTTGGTCTTTAATTCATAATTGGTTTGCCATACATTGTGGTCTAAATACCAACCGACACTTAAAGCAATGGCACTGATTACCAAAGCTATCCAACCGGCATAATAATGTTCAAAAGTGATATGCCCGACTTTTTCTATCATCCAAAAAGCAAAGTCACTGACCGCCCATATCATTGCGACATACATCACACAGACAATGGCATTTATAAAATCAATGCACAGTGCGATTATACCTGTAAAGCCCAACGTTATCAATAAACCTAGTGAGAATTGCTTGAATTTTCCCCACTCGGCAATGTTAGTAAATTCTAGCAGGTTTGGTATTCTTGCGCTGACATAAAACAATGTCGTTATTGCAAATGCAATGCTTACCCAGAATATTATAATCCACATCGTCATAGAAACAGTCCGTAAGTTAAATGTTTTTTCCTAGTTCATAGGCTTTTTTGAGTAAATCTTCACGATTTGCTGCGGATTTCGGTGCATCTACACCGCCACCGACCAATGCTCCTGCAAAGCGAGATTGTTCAAAACATTCTATCCAGCCTTTAAGACCATTGATTGCTCTGTCTGCGGCATTTTCTGAACTATCGTAAGCCGATGTTATCAAATACACATCCTTGAACTTGTTCTCTTGTGGAAACAATGGGTTGCAACGGTCTAAAAATGTTTTGAGTTGTCCCGACATCTCGTAATAATAAATCGGCGTTGCAAAAATAATGGCATCTGCATTTTGTACTTTACCGATTAAGTCAGCCATATCGTCTTTTTGCACACATTTAAGCGTTTTTTGACAAGCAAGACACCCTATGCAGAATTTAATCTCTTTACCTTTAAGGTTGATAAATTCTACAACATTTCCGGCATCAATTGCACCTTTTTCAGCCTCGTGCGCTAAAATCTCTGAATTACTCCCGCCACGCAAACTTGATGAAATTATCAATACATTCTTCATTTTATTATCCTTTCTATTCAAAAGTTATGGTTACACTGCCACGACCAAGTGTTTGTTCTAAATCAGTCGCATTTTCTATATGTCCGATACGTGTATATGAATATGTTGTCTTAAAATCTTTGTAAAACACGACTAAACAATCATCACCAAACAGCATGATATCACCTGACTTTATTTGCCCAATGTGTTCAGGTCTACTCGGCAATGAGTTGTGCAAAAGGTAATACTTTTCATTACCGTTAAATTCTGACATTGTAACCGTCATTGGTAAGAGTTCTCGTAAGGCTTTTGTTGTGTTATTGTTGTTTAAAACAACCGAATATTCTTTATCGCCTATCTTCATTTGCATTGTTTCCGTCTCCAAAGCTAGTGCTGTTGATGCCGATAAAATAATTACCGACACCAACAGTCTTAATATTTGTTGCAATCCACGCATTATTTCAAATTGGTCTTAAAGAATTGCTCCATTTTATCAAACGGTATAACATCCATTTTGTAATACAAATCGGTATGATTCGCATTCGGAATAATCATCAGTTCTTTGTTATCGCCAGTCAGCTTTTTAAACGCATCTTCCGAGAAATAACGGCTGTGGGCTTTTTCACCATGTAACATTAAGACAGGTGATTTGATAGTATCAGCATAAGCCAAAATCGGTTGCGTAATTAAAGATAATGCCGATGTAACATTCCAATGCCCGTTGGAATTGATAGAACGGGGATGGAAACCGAGTTTTGTTTTGTAATAATTGAAATAATCTTGAACAAATTGCGGTTCCTCACCGGTTAATTTATCCGGCAAACCCGGAGCTCCGGCAATCGGTGCACCTTGCGCTTCTTTGGTGCGCTGTGCGTTCAAATCCTCACGCATCTTATATAAGTCGTCAGCGGACATACTGTCATTATAACCACGCGCTGTTACTCTTGTCATATCATACATTGTTGATGTAACGGTTGCTTTAATACGGGTATCTTGAGCTGCCGCATTCAAAGCAAATCCGCCCCAACCGCAGATGCCGACAATACCGATTTTGTTTTCATCAACTTCCGGCAAAGTGGTCAGATAATCAATAGCCGCACTAAAATCATCTGTATTGATGTCCGGCGATGCCACATTACGAACTTCGCCACCTGATTCACCTGTAAATGAAGGGTCAAACGCCAAGGTTATAAAACCTCTTTCTGCCAATGTTTGAGCGTAAAGTCCGGAAGATTGCTCTTTCACGGCACCAAACGGGCCGGAAACAGCAATTGCCTGCATTTTGCCTTCCGGCTTATTCTTCGGCTCATATAAATCACCGACCAACTCAATGCCGAATCTGTTCTTAAAGGTTACCTTTTTCACATCAACCTTATCGGACTTTGCAAAAACCTTATCCCATTGTTCATTGTTACTGTCAGCGGCGCAAGCACTGTCCGGTGCGGCAAAGACCAATCCCAAAGCTGTCATTGATAAAGCACATAATGTTTTCATTTTCATAAATTTTCTCCTTATTTAATTTACTTTATCTTCAATATAAAATGTTTATTTTTATATAGCAAATACTTATTCTGCATATTTAATTATGCTTGACAGGTATATTTAATCTTGCTATGTTTCACTTATGGAAATACGTGTTTTGAAATATTTTTTAGCTGTTGCCAACGAAGGCAGTATTACTGCTGCGGCAAATGCTTTACATCTAACTCAACCGACCTTAACCCGTCAGTTGCAAGATTTGGAATATGAACTTAAACAAAAGCTCTTTGTACGTGGAAAATACAAAATCACGCTGACCGATGAAGGTATGCTCCTAAAAGACCGTGCCGAAGAAATTATTGAAATGGTTAATAAAACCAAGAGGGACATCATTTCTTCGGGTGTTGACATTAAGGGCGATGTTTATATCGGTGGTGGGGAAACCGATGCTATGGAATATGTTGCGGATGTTATCAAAGAAATACGCACCACACACCCGAATATTACATTCCACCTCTATTCCGGTAATGCCGAAGATGTTATGGAAAAGCTGGATAAAAAACTTTTGGATTTCGGACTTTTGGTGCAACATAACGATACAGCAAAATACGATAGTGTTACCTTACCGGTTGCTGATGTATGGGGCGTTTTGATGCGTAAAGATTGCCCATTGGCGCAATATAAATCAATTAAACTTGAAAACTTAAAAGGTTTGCCATTAATAAATTCTCGCCAAGCAATAAAGAAGTCACCCAAAAACGAGTTTTTTAAATGGTTTCATGGACAGTTTGACAGCTTGCATACCGTTGCAACATATAATTTAATATTTAATGCTGCCATAATGGTTAAATCAGGTATCGGATATGCGATAACCTTGGATAAATTGGCTGATACTTCCAATAAAAGCCCGCTTTGCTTCAGACCGCTTGAACCTAAAGTAGAAGCAAAATTAAATATTGTTTGGAACAAATCTGCCGTGCGTTCTTCTGCGGCTAATCTGTTCTTACAAAAATTACAGGAAAAATTCAGCAAATAATTTTTATAAAATAGGACATTTTTTTAATTTGTTTAATCATCCCACTGATTAAACATGAAAAATTTTAGCGTTTCACAACCGAAGCTCAACCCCACCATATTGAATTTGAACTGGCGACATCAATGTAAAAATATATGTATTTCAACGGGTTATACGCAGCAACCACTTAAAATTTCAATTTACCAAAAGGTATACTTTTTTGCCAAGGTATACTTTTAGGGGCTTACAATTTTTCATATACGGAAACTCTGACCGCTTCGTATCATCTGAAAAATTATCATTAACTCATTGAAAAATATAATTAAATTGTTTTGGGTAAAAAAATAACATAGTAGGTATACACATACTATGTTATACAGTTGGTCGTGTATATGGTACGTTTTAAAGGAAAGCCCCGGTTCTGAGCTCCCATGGTCAGAATATGCGAACTCCCAGCCCGCTTGGTATTTTTAATGTAATTCAACTATAGGTATTTAATGTACACTCGGGTTGGTTTGCACTCACGGGTGGGCATTAAAACAAATACCGTCTTTCCACTTGCCGCCGCATTGTTGACAGGCATCATAACTTAAAAAATGGATATCCGACGGGCATTTGTAACAATTTTCTTCGGATAAAAAGCGTTTTCCTTTACAAATACCTTCACATTTCCATTCATTATATTGCAGATTTATGTTTTCATAAGAATCGCAACTCCAACAATGCCCAACCGTATCCATAAGCGGTGTGTCTTCCGGACATTTTAAAACACTTGGAGGATTTCCGCCGGCAGTATTAATAATCTCTCTGTTTTTACAAACGGCATTACATTCTTTTACTTTATCAAAATTACATGGCGTATCAACTCTTATCTCTTCTTGCGTATCACAAGAGTAACATAAATTATTCCACGATTTCAGCGGCTTATCCGACGGACAAACGGTGTCATCTGCTCCTTGGGGTTCGTGTTCATATCTTTCCCATGCTGGTTTCAATGGTTTTTGTCCTTTTAGTAAACAATTTCCATCTTGGTCAACGTAACGATTTGGGCAAACCTCGCAATTCTGAATATCGGCGTCTAAAACATATTCCCATTGTGTTTCGCATGAATAACAACTTCCTTTTTTATCGCGTAAAGGTGCGTTTTGCGGACATTCTCTTAAGGCACAATTTGCTGTGCTCGGATGGCTTCCGAGATGTTCAAGATTATAAGAGCGGTTAGGGCAATATTCTTCGCAATTGCGCCAAGAGCCGACTTCAAAACTCAACAAATCATCACAAGTATAGCAATAAGTTGAAGATTTGAATGCGCATATTTTTTGCTTTGATTTCGGTAAATCTTTTGCATTGTAGCATTTTTCCTGATACCATATCCCTTGACAGGTTGAGCATTCACTTTGTGATAAGTGCTCTTTATTTTCGGGGCACTTGTAGCTCCAATTTCCATCTAAATATCGCTTATTGAGACAGAATTCGGCGTTAGTTTCTTGATTAAAACTTAAATCAATCGGTGTTTCTTCATCACAACTCCAGCACATAAAAAATCTATCCATCAGCGGTCGGTCTTCCGGACATTTTAAAACGCTGTATTCGGCAGTTACACTCGTATGATGAATCTTGCGATTTGGGCATTGTTTTAGATGTTCTTCTTTCGAATAATCCCACGAAAGGTTTACAGCTTCTGTTGTATCGCAAGAGTAGCATTTATCAAAAGCGCCCGAAAAAAATCCTTCTTTATCGCATTCGTTGCCATCTGTAGCGGTGTCTTTATAAATGGAAACGGCGGTATTTTCATCTAAATCGCAAGAAGTATATTCTCCTTTACGTTCGGAAATGCGGTTTGGACAATGTTTCAGGCAATTATCCGGCGTTCCGACTCTTAATGAATAGGGTGTTTCACAATCAAAACATTCGCCTTTAACATTAAATACGCAATCTTTAGCTTGAACAGCTTTTACCATAAATACCGTAAAGAATATCAATAAAAACTTTTTCATGATTTTTCCGTTATCGTTTAAACACACTTTTAGGCTACATTTTATCAAAATACTTGTCAATTATAAATTTTATAGTTGCCGGACTATACTCTGCATAATTTTATAGACTTATATTTTTTATATACACTCGGGTTGGTTTACCCTCGCGGGTGGGCATGGTATGCCAAAAGGTAAAGCCGTATT